>NZ_WTKW01000149.1:0-10068 GCF_011378745.1 Pseudoalteromonas sp. Z1A6 | reverse complement strand
CAAGATATAAACGAGCTTAAAAAAGTTATAGATGACTGGGAAAAAAACCAAAAGTAAGGGATTAACATGGTTATTCAAACTGGTTTTAATTGGTTGATTGAGCAGCAATTACTATTAAGCATTTTGTTTTGTGGATTTATTTTACTCGAGCGATTTGGTTTAAAAGCCCTTGGCTCGCGGTTTGTATATAAATTAGCATGGCTATTACCTGCGGCATTGGTGATTGCTAATTTACCAAATGCGATTAAACCACTGCAAAATAGCAATATTAGCCATTACTTAATCACCCCTAACCAGCCTTTTACACATGAAATGGGTATTAGCTGGGCGCTCATGTATGTACTTATTACCGCAGGGTTATTAATAGCTAGTTTTATTACACATACCCGTTTTGTTAAAAGCCTGCAGTTAACTGAGTTAACACAATTTGAAGGCACTCTTACCGCTGATGTTAAAACTTATACCAGCCAACATGTAGCCACGCCAATGGTGGTCGGTATTTTAAACAGCAAGCTGGTGTTACCGAGTAACTACAATACCCAGTTTGATAAAGCCACATTAGCGCTTATTTTAGAGCACGAAAACGTACACATAAAACGCAAAGACAACCTAACAAACGCACTTATGTTACTACCTACTATTTTACTTTGGTTTAACCCACTAGCTTGGTTTTGTTACGCAAGCATGCGCCGACTACAAGAGCTGACTTGTGATGAACGGGTACTTAGCAATAAAACCACACAACAACATATTTTATATAGCAAAGCCTTAATAAACTGCGCGGCAAATGCGCCCACAGGACTTATGGCTTATTCACACTACGGAGATAAAAAAACCATGTTACAACGACTAACTAATATAAAACACAGTGGGGAGCGTTCAAAGCTTGCTAAAGGTGGCTTATTACTTGTAGCCGCAAGTATGCTAAGTGGATTAGCGATTGCAAAGCAACCAGAGGCAATGACTAAAGAGGATCACATTTCACCGACAATGCGTATTGAACCCCTTTATCCAATACAAGCAGCTCAACAAGGCATCAGCGGCTCAGTGGTATTAAAGTACGATATAACTCCCAATGGTGAAACCGCTAATGTTTCTGTTGTTAGTGCAAAGCCTGAAGCCATATTTGACCGTGAAGCTAAAAAGGCGCTAAGACAGTGGCAATACAAACCCTCATCAATGGGTTATCAAAACGTACTTGTACAGCTCGATTTTGCAATAAACAATGAAGTTGCTAATACCGATTTAATAGAGCGAATTAAAGTATCGCACTAACTTTATTAGATTTTTCAAGACTACAAAGCAAGCGCCCTTTTAGGCTGCTTGCTTTGTGGTTTTACGCCATAAAGTTATAAGCTCACCACAATCATGGATATGGCTGTACCCAAACCAATAAACCACACTAATGAGCGAATTATATCTAGGTTCATATAGTAAAAAACGCAATACAAAATACGCGACACAATATGCGTAACCGCTAGCGTTTCGGTCACTGCACCTACAGAGTTAGTGCCCAGTACAACTGCAATAGCGACAGCAAAAACAGCGAGCGATTCAAAACAGTTTTGATGAGCAGCGAGCGCCCGAGCACCAAAGCCGGTTAATTTTTTTTGTTGCGCTCTTGGATGTTTATTGTCGTATCGACCTAATTTTGCCATTGCTATAGCAACCGGCACTTTTGCAAAGTAAGGCATTAATACCGCAAGTAATGCACATACAACTAATGTTGTCATAATTTATCCTTTTGATGTTTCGGATAATTTAGCATAAGCGCAATAAAAAAGCCGCCAGATACGTTTTATGACAAACGCTGGCGGCTAACAATAACATCAGGCTTACTATAGCTAAATATATCCTCAAACCCATGCGACATAATGTCGCAGATGATGAATATTCAACATCATAGTTAATGCATCGCTTTACTTCACAAAGCTTGTTAACTTTACTGCCTTACATTTTAACGATGACGACCATGACCTGGATATTTTTCACTTTTTTAGCCGCCTTCATGCAAGCATGGCGTAATGCCCTGCAAAGTAAATTAAGTAGTAATGTCAGTGTTGCTGGCGTAACCCTCTCCCGCTTTATTATTGCGGGGCCTATTGCGGCGGTGTATTTATATGGTTTGTATCAATATCAAGATACCGCCATGCCTACGTTTAATAATGCCTTTTGGGGATTTATTATTGGCGCAAGCGTTATGCAAATACTCGCCACTGGTTTAATGGTTAAGTTATTTAAAATGAATAACTACGCTGTAGGGGCTGGTCTTGCTAAAAGCGAGGCGTTAGTGGCTGCCATTTTAGGTGTATTATTTTTTGGCTCAGCACTTTCTTTACTTGGTTGGCTTGGTGTATTTTTTGGCGCTATTGCCGTATTGCTACTTAGTGGCATAACCAGTGTAAAAACCTTTAATGCTAAAACGGCTTTGTTGGGGCTTGCATGTGGTACTTGCTTTGCGCTTACATCACTGTGGGTACGTGAAGCGAGTTTAAATTCGGGGTTACTATTTCCACACTCTGCCGCTTGGGTTTTACTGTTTGTAATTAGTCTACAAACGCTAATATTACTTGGCTATTTATTATTAAAAGAGCCGCAAACACTCAGTAAACTGTGGCAATACAAAAGCACTACAGCCGCAATTAGTGTTTTTAGTTGTGTCGGTTCTATTGGCTGGTTTAGTGCAATGAGCTTACAGCACGTTGCTTACGTTAAAACACTTGGACAGGTTGAAGTGTTTTTTACCATGCTAATTGCCGTACTTTGGTTAAAACAGCCACTTAAAAAACAAGATACTGCAGGCTTAATACTCATCGCCATCGCCGCTGTTTTGGTCATGTTGCCAAGTTAAGAGCATAAAAAAGCGCAGGCTTTTATACCTGCGCTATTCATAATTAAGCGTTTATTTGAATTATTAATTAAGAGCTTATTTTTAGCGTTATCACACCACTAATAATCATCAGTACACCCGCAATACGACCAAATGTAGCGGCATCGTTATAAAACAATATACCCACTACAAACGTACCTGCAGCGCCAATACCGGTCCACACTGCGTATGACGTACCCATCGATATTTGCTTTTGGGCAAGCCACAACATAAAGCCACTAGCGACTAAAAAAGCCACCGCTATTGCAATACCCTGCCAGCGAGTATCTGAGTTTTGCGATATTTTTAAACCTATCGGCCAGCCAATTTCAAGTAAACCGGCAATAACCAAATAAATCCACGCCATTAAACATCTCTCTTTTTCAAAATGACTTCGTATAAATCTTCGCGGCGATCTTTTAAGTTACGCACTGTACCTTCGCTATGAAGAATTTTTAGTTTATCCATATCAAGGTCGCTAAATAACAGCATTTCTGTATTTGGCGTGGCTTCGTTAAGTGTTGCATCGTGCGGGAACGAAAAGTCCGATGGCGTTAACACTGCCGATTGTGAGTACTGCACATCAAGGCTTTCTACTTGTGGTAAATTACCTACCGAGCCTGCAATAACTACATAACATTCGTTCTCTATTGCGCGTGCTTGTGCACAGTGGCGTACACGTAAATAACTATTTTTAGTATCTGTCCAAAATGGTACAAACAAAATATCGAGCCCTTGCTTAGCTAATATGCGTGAAAGCTCAGGAAACTCTACGTCGTAACAAATTTGAATACCTACACGCCCGGCATCGGTTTCAAATACAGCAATTTTGTCGCCGCCTTGAATAACCCAATCGTTTTGCTCATGCGGGGTAATGTGTATTTTACGCTGCTCATCTATTTTACCGCTGCGGTGACATAAATAACTCACGTTATAAATTTTATCATCTTCGGCAAGCGGCATAGAGCCGGTAATAATATTGGCGTTGTATTCTATTGCCATACGCGACATCGCGTTTTTAAACGTTTCGGTATATTCGGCTAAATAACGAATCGCTTCCGTTTGGTTGCTTTGATTTCCTAAACCCATTAATGGCGCGTTAAAAAACTCAGGGAATAGTATAAAGTCACTTTTGTAGTCAGATACGGTATCTACAAAGTATTCAACCTGCTTTAGCATTTCTTCAACCGATTCAACACAACGCATTTGCCATTGCACAGCACCTACGCGCACAATTGATTTAGTTGACTCGAGTACCGTGTCGGTTGGTTCATACATAATGTTATTCCACTCAAGCAAAGTGGCGTAACCAACTGACTCTTGATCCTCCGGTAGGTACTTTTTAAGTAAACGCTTTACCTGAAAATCGTTAGATAACTGAAAGCTTAAAATAGGATCGTATAGCTCTCTCTGATCTACTTTTGCAATGTATTCCATTGGCGTCATTTCACTACTGTGATTGTAATAACGCGGAATACGACCACCCGCTAAAATAGCGCGTAGGTTATATTGGCGGCACAGTTCTTTACGGGCATCATAAAGGCGACGACCTAAGCGCATGCCTCTGTGAGTTTCGCTTATTGCTACATCTAAGCCGTATAGCGCATCGCCGTCGGTATCGCTAAATACACGGTCATGACCATCTGCAATGTCTTCGTAGGTATGCGGGTTTGAAAAACGTGTGTAATCAACTTGTACGCTCAGCGCTAAGCCCACCAGCACGCCGTCATCTACAATACCGATTTGCCCTTCAGGAAATTGGTCTATTAATCTAAAAATGGTATGACTTGGCCACGCACCACCTAAGTCGGGATACGCTTGATCCATCAAGGTTTTAATTTGCGGATATTGCTCTCTGGTTAAGTTACAAATTTCAAGATGGGTTTTTTCTGCCGACATACACAACTCCTTTAGGCATAAGAAAATAAAAGCCGAATGTACGCTCGATTAAATCAAGAATACACTCAGCTTTGTATCATGTTTTTTACTTTAGATGTACTACTTTAAACTGCGATAAAAGAGTGTGGTTACTTTCTCTTTTGGTAACCAGCCTGCGTATTCAAGACCAAGTTCTGCCAATGGATCGGCTTTAAGTACTTGCTCTAAGCTTGCATTATTTTGCATTGCTTTTAACATCACATCTTTCGCATTTTGAACTAGCTTACCATACGCTATCAGTCCTGAACGGTCACTTACCTTACCGTGTCCTGGTATTACTTTAGTATTGTCGTCAATTTGTTTAACTACATCGTCTACTGCCGCTAAAATACCATCAACGCTACCGCCGCTATCTACATCAACAAACGGTAAGCTGCCAAAATTAAAGTAAATGTCGCCCATGTGCACTATGTTGTCGTTACTAAAAAAGATAACTGAATCGCCATCGGTATGTGCATGTTCGTAATGCACTACATGGGCGTGTTCGTTATTAAAATGTAGTTTTAAATCGTGACCAAAACTAATGCGCGGTAAAAAGTCTGACCCTTCCCCGTGCTGCTCTTCTAGACGTTTGTGTACATTGTCGTGTGCTATAACGTGCGCACCCGCTTTAGCAAAGTTTTCGTTGCCACCAGTATGATCGCCATGATGATGCGTATTAATAACAAACTCTGCACTGCCTGGCTTTAAATCGCTAATAGTTTTTTTAATATCGTCTGATAGCTTAGCAAACTGATCATCAATAATATAAATGCCATCATCGCCTACACTCGCTGCAATATTACCGCCTTGCCCAAATAGTACGTATACATGCTCACTTAGCTTTTGCGCTGTTACTGGACCCTCGTCTGCTTGCGCTGCTGTACTTAGTAATAAACTTGTTATTAATGCGGGTAGTATTTTTTTCATTTTAGTTCTCTGCTGTTTTATTAGTAATTATATAGAACGTTTTTATCACTATTTAAGCTCACTCACTGATCACTTAAACGTTATTTAACAGGACTTATGACTATTTGATGTATAAGTGTTTGCGGCAATAAAGGTGTATGTTTACCTTCTACGTAATCACTAAACCCCGCTCTATAAAATTCAGATAACGGATGCCCCGATTGCCCACCCGGAATAGCTAAAATTGCATGTTCTAAATGCCCAGGTTGTGCAATAAAGCGCTGCGATGCACCAAAACTACGCCCTTGTACGGCGGGCATGTAGCTATCACCAAAACCCGCTGCTGTAGGCATATTTAATAACTTAGCAAGTAACGGCATTTGCTTTGCAAACGGGTGCTCTATCACTAACTCATTGACCTTGCCCCACTGCCAGCTTTGCACGTTATTGCCAAACTGCTCAGTAAGCTTAGTAATAGTTTGGTTAAATGCACCGTGTAATTGTGCATCCCAGCTCTTAAATTGTGGGTTTATCCACGTATCGGGTTTGTTGTTAATAAGCTGCCACACTGCGGGCTCTAAATCTCGTTTTACGTATTTAAGCGTGCCTTGCTGTTGATTTAATTGGCTTTCAATATTACTAAATAAAATATTAATCACTTCATCGCGGTAGCGCTTAACTAAGGTATACCCTATGGAGGTTGAACACGCACATTGCTGCCAATTTTCGAGCGCTGTTATATATTGCTGATTTTTAGTTTGATCGGCTTTTAATTGCTTTAATAGCAGAGCATGCCAAGGCATTAAAAAGCGAGCTTGATTATCGAGCTGTAGTGCGTAAAAATCACTCTCAGCAAATGTTTGTTTTTCAAATAATCTATCGCGAATTTGACTCGAACGTGCACCGAGAGCATAGCCACCATTGCCAAAACGAGCGTTATCCTCAGCCGATACCACGCGAGAGTTACCAGTCCATAATCGCCCACTTTTTGGGTTTTTAATAAACGGGCGTTGTAATTCATTTTGCTGCCAAAGCACTGAGTAGTCATCGGCATTTACGCCAAGTTCGCTAGGCGTTTTACGAGCCGGTATACCGCCCATGTTTTTCCACGCTGCGTTACCTTGGCTATCTACCACCATTAGGTTTTGCACAGGTATTCCTACATCGCTTGCTACAGCAAGTGCATCATCTACTGTTTTGGCTTGCTCTAACTTTAATAGTTGCATATTAACGGCGTAAGGCTGATGTGCAGCCCAGCTCAATGCATAAGGTTTTTCGTTAATGTATTTTACAGGTCCGTATTCGCTGAGTAGTAATGAATAGTTTTCAACCTCCCCATCGGGTAATGCAATAGGTTCATCTACTTGCCATGTTTTACTATCATCGTTTAATGCAATCCAATCGGCTGTATCTAAATAGCCGTTAGTAAACCCCCATGCAATATTATTGTTAGTGCCAACAACAATTGCCGGCGCTCCGGGCAGCGATACACCAGTTACCTGAGCAGGTTTTCCATTTTGTATATAATTTAGCTGGGCTCTGTACCAAATTGCAGGCACTGCCATCGATAAATGCATATCATCCGACACCATACCAGCGCCTGTTTTAGTCAACGCTCCTGTAACAGCCCAGTTATTACTGCCGCGCTCTTGGTTGGCTTCAATACTTTTAACTGTATGCTGTGTTTGAGTTGGCAAAGTAGGTATGCCGCCGCTATAAGGCGCTAATTTACTGCCATCAAGCGCGGCTTGGTACTTACTTGGTTGCGTTAAAAAATCAACCATTTGCTTTGTGTACGCTTGCTCAATTTGAATGAGTGCTTGGTCGCGTTCAAATGTGGCGCTTTGCAAATCAAGGTACATGCTAAATATCACAAGTAGGCTGTCTTCACTTTGCCATGGCTTTTGTGGTGCACCTGTTAGTAAATATTCAAAGCTTGAATACCCTACTTGCGCTAAACCTTCGTTTACACCTTGAGCGTAACTTTTAAGTAATTGCTTATCGGTCTCAGGCAGCGTTTGCAAAATAATTTGGCTGCGTTTACGTAATTGATGAAAACGCATCTTTTTATCGAGCCCCAACGCGGCTTCGCCAAATAACTCACTTAGCTCGCCTGCGGCATTACGTCTTAGTAAATCCATTTGAAAAAATCGGTCTTGCCCATGCGCATAACCTAAACCATAGGCAACGTCGTTTCGGCTATTTGCATTTATCACTGCTTGCCCTAGTGCATCGCGCGAAATTTTTACGGGCTCTACTACCGCGTTACTACGTCCGTTTCCATCAAGGGCAGGTAAACTTAAACTAAGTACACCATAAACAACGGCGGTACTTGCCAGCCCTAAAATCACAATTAATAATAACAAGCGTTTGATTACTTTAAACATCAACCTTTCCTTTGCACGTTTTGACCAAGCGTTAAGGACATATAATAACCACAGTTTTATTAAATAATAATGTTCTTGCTCGCAAAGGGTGAAATAAACATCAAAATCCACGATAATGTCAGCTCCACACATCGTGCAGAACTAGTTGAGATCAATATGACTGAAAAAACATTTATCAAAGGTAAAGACCGCGACCTAGAATCGTCAATCTCTACCATGCAAAACAAGCTTGAAGCCCTACACATTAATGTTGAAGAAGCGCTTTGGCTTAACCCTGTAGCTAACTGTTATTCGGTTCATATAAAAGACAGTGACTGCGGTGTTATGTTTACCAATGGTAAAGGCGCTACCGACAAAGCATCTATTGCCTCAGCACTCGGTGAATACTTTGAGCGTTTAAGCTGTAACTACTTTTTTGCAGACTTTTATCTAGGTGAAGAATTTGCCAATGGCGAGTTTACTCATTACCCAACCGAAAAATGGTTTAAAGTTGAAGGCGATGAAGTACCGCAAGGCATTATGGATGAAAGCTTATGGAATTACTTTGACCCAGAGCGCGAACTTAACGCATCACACCTTTTTGATTTTAACTCAGGTAACGATGACCGTGGTATTTGTACCCTGCCATACACGCGCCAACGCGATAACCAAAACGTATACATTCCAGTAAACGTTATTGGTAATATTTTTGTATCTAACGGTATGAGCGCAGGTAACACTAAATTTGAAGCTCGCGTACAAGGTTTATCAGAAGTATTTGAACGCGCTATTAAAAACCGCATAATCGCCGAAGGTATTTGTTTACCAATCGTGCCTGAAGACGTTGTTAAGCAATACCCTCAAATTCACGAAGCCTGTGAAGAACTTCGCAGCCATGGTTTTCATCTGCGTATTGCCGATGCATCACTTGGGGGGATTTACCCAGTAATGAGCGTAACGCTTATTAACCCAACAGATGGTTCTGTATTTGCCTCTTTTGGTGCTCATCCTTCATTTGAAGTAGCGCTTGAGCGTACCGTTACCGAATTACTACAAGGTCGTCGTTTAGATCAACTAGATGTATTCCAACCTGCAACATTTGATAACGATGAAGTAGCAACACCAGAGAACATTGAACTGCACTTTATTGATTCAAGCGGTTTGATTTCGCATGATTTCTTCCGTGCAAAACCTGACTTTGAATTTGTACACTGGGACTTTAGCGGCACAACAGAGCAAGAATATAACTTCTGTACTGACCTGATTCACAGCATGGATCACGATATATACATCATGGATTATACGCACCTAAACGTATACGCATGTCGTATTTTAGTACCGGGCATGTCAGATATTTATCCAGTTGATGAGCTTATTTGGCGCAACAACAACGAAGGCGCAAAATTTCGCGAAGCATTCCTATCGCTTGATCAGTACGATGCAGAGCAATGGATGGAAATTTACGACAGCCTAGAAGAAGCAGGTCATAGCGATATTATCCGCGCCGCAGAATTTATTGGTTTAGCAACCGATGCCGACACACCATGGCACACACTGCGTATAGGTGAACTTAAAGCGCACTTATGTTTAGCCGCAGGTAGCGAAGAAGCCATTGATTGGGTTGACTGGATACTTCATACAGGCCAAGTAAACGAAGATGCAATGCGCCACTTCCGCTGTTTAAAAGCGATTCTTGAAATTAAATACGATGACGAGCGCGAATACGCTGATTACCAAGATGCATTAGGCTTAATGTTTGGTGCTAATAATGTAGCGCTGGCTATTGAAATTGCCGAAGGTAAAAAGCAGTTTAACGGTTTAACTTTTCCAGGTTTATCGCTTGAAGGCTTTAAAAAGCATGCGGCACTACTTGATGGTTACCGCAAGCTACACGTAGCAAAGCAAAATCATTGGGCACGTGAAGTTAGCGATTCGTAACTCGCTAAACTACTAATTATAAAAAATAAACGGCGCATTTGTTAATGCGCCGTTTTCATTTATGTCATA
>NZ_WTKW01000148.1:0-10075 GCF_011378745.1 Pseudoalteromonas sp. Z1A6 | reverse complement strand
TAGAAGCACTTATTTATATCTAAACCGCGAACAGTATTTAGCTAACGATCGACGTATTAAAACCTAAGGTAATCATCTTTTAAGTAGGAGAATACAGCATGGTTCAGAGGTAAGTTATGTAGAGTGATATGAGATTATCTATATACGCTTCAAGCTGGACTGCACAAAAGCTGAAGTTTTTGATTTTAATTAAAACCATTAACTTACTTTGTGCAGATAACTTATTTTAGCTTTTAACGTCTTCAACTTTAGGTTGGCGATATATTTTTATAATGTGATATAAATTTACAAGCGACAATAAGCCGTTGGTAAAAATAACAGGCACTGCGCCAATGGCAACACCGTATGCAGTAAATACAATACAACCAAACATGTTGTACCAACGCAGTTTTACTACATCTGTCATTGTTAACGATGCAACCAATAAAGCTGATGCAATATAACCTAAATATTCCCAACTCAATTGTTCTCTCCTAGCCTTTAGGTTAGCATTACATGTACTGCTATCTTATGGCACTTGTAAGTATTGCAAAGTTACAACAAAATAAAAAAGCTAACCTGCTTAAAAAACCTGAAAAAGTTTGCCGGAAAATACCAGCAAATTCTTAAATCATTACACGGGAAATGAAGGTAAAATAATACTCTTAGCAAAGCTAATAATATTAGTAGCAAGTTAGCGTAAATTCTTAGTGTCTTAATGCTATCGTCATTAAGATGTAATAAATAGGACAAATGTCCGAAGAGCACATTGATGTTTCAATACCATTTTTCTAGTTACCTTGTTGATCAGCTTTTAACCTTTGCCGGTAGTAGCTATCAACAATCAAAAAAAGAAGTTCTGATCCATCAAGATCAGCCTTTAAGCAAGCTTGTGCTTGTACGCAGTGGCACTGTGTCGTTTAGTTACGACGTAGGTAATGGACGACGCCTGCTGTTAGGACAATTGGATTGTAACAACACCCTTATTGGTGAAATAGAAGCGCTAAATAATAATCCGTGTATATATACGGTAACGTGCTTTAGCGATGTCACTTATAACCTTATTGAATTAAGGCATTGGCGTGCTCTACTGCTTGAAAAACCAGAACTAAGCTTATACACAGCACAAACTATTGCGGCTAAGTTTCAGGAAAACCAAAAAATCAATTTAGATAAGTTATTACTACCACTTAGCTATAACATAGCTAAAGATTGCTTACTAAGGGCCGAGAACAACAACCCTACGCTACTTAGAGCCTACCCAACTGTAAATGCTGAAGCCGAACGTTTTGCTACCACTGAGCGAGCTTACAGACGTGTTGTTACAGAACTCGTAGAAAAAGGCTTGGTACTTAGAAGTAACGATGGCTTGCAAGCAGTCGATATACCAAAACTAAGTGAATACGTAGATAGCTTTGCTCAGCTTTAAAATAAAAAAAGGCCTTAACGGCCTTTTTTTATTTATGCAAATTACTAATTACTTCTCTAGCAAAATGTCATGAATTTTCGCAAGATCAGATTTACCAGCAATAATTTCATCCGGTGTTAAACCCGATAATTCATGCGGGAACACTAACCACTCTTCAGATTCATGAATATAATAATCTGGAACAGTGTCTACTTTTGAGTTTTTTGGCTTGTAGTACGGGCATGCAATACGAATATCACGTGGCAAGTTTAAGCGCATAAGCTCTGAAAGCTTTTCTTTTAATGCAACAATACTACGACCTGAGTCAAATACATCATCAACAATTAATAATGAATCACCTGCATTTGCGTTCTCTACAATGTAATGTAATCCGTGTACTTTAATTTCTTTCGACTGTTTACCAATACCGTAATAAGACGATGTACGTACTGCAATGTGGTCAGTCTCAATGCCTTTGTAATCGTAATATTCTTGAACAGCAATACCGATCGGTGCACCACCTCGCCAAATACCAATAATAAAATCAGGACGAAAGCCATCTTGGTATACTTGTGCCGCTACGCGGAACGAATCTTCAAGCAGCTGTTGAGCTGTGATGTAGCACTTATCTGACATAATTAGAAACCCCAGTGGTGGATATAAGATTTGAGCGCAGCTTAGAGTTAAGCAAAAATTAAACTCAAACAGGTATTGGCGACTGATTTTACCGTAAATGAAATAAAATTGCTTGCCTGTAAATTAAAAAATAGGCACCCAAGGGTGCCTATTTTTAGCGTAAAAAGCGTAATTTAGTAAATATTATGCTTTTTCTTGTAAAGTACGAGCAACTGTACGCATACCTTGAGTTGTTGCACCCGCTGCCCATTGACTTGTACTGCCCATGTTAAATGCAGCCGCTAAATCGATGTGTACCCAGCCTTTGCCATCGTTTGGCACAAAGCGCGATAAAAAGCCTGCAGCATTCGATGCACCGCCATAACCGCCACCTTTTTGCGCACGGCTATTTGCCGTATCAGCATAAGGAGATGGGCAGTTTTGTTGATGCCATTTTTCAAGAGGAAGTGGCCAAGCAGCTTCCATTTCTTGAGATGCAAAACTCTCAACTTCACGTACAAGTTCTTTATCAAGTGCAAATAATGCATTGTACTCTTGACCAACAGCAACAAGCGCTGCGCCAGTTAGTGTTGCTGCATCAATAATAAGTGGAGCGCCAGTCTCACCTGCGGCCATTAGGCCATCTGCAAGTACTAAGCGACCTTCAGCATCGGTGTTTACAATTTCAACTGTCGTGCCATTTTTATAAGTAAGAATATCACCTAATTTGTATGCATGACCCGAAATTAAGTTCTCAGCACAACATAAAAACAGTTTAATACGTTTTTCAATACCACGGTTAATAGCCAATGCTAAACCTGCAGTTACTGTTGCAGCGCCGCCCATGTCGCACTTCATACCAAGCATACCTTCGCTTGATTTGATTGAGTAACCACCTGAGTCAAACGTAATACCTTTACCTACAAGCGCTGCACTTACTGGTGCATTTTCGTCGCCTGTTGGGTTGTAATCAAGCTCAAGCAATACTGGCGGGCGAACACTACCGCGACCAACAGCATGAATACCAATCCACTGTTGTTCTAGTAACGCATCACCTTTAATAATTTGGTAACTTACATGCTCAGGCGCTAATGATTGAATAAACTCAGCCGCTTTTTCAGCAAGGCTTTCTGGGTAAATGTCATCGGCAGTCCCGTTAACCATTTCACGTGCCCAAATTGCTGACGTTTTTAAGTGAGCAAGTTCTTTAATATCTGATTGTGCGTTATCAACAAAATCAACACCGTTTAACGATTTTGGTGTTACAAAGCCTTGATAAAAAGCCCACTGACTTTCTGTACACCAAGCATCGCCTGCTAATTCAACGTTTTTAATACCTTGGATTGCAATAGTACGACCAGCTTTTTGAACATTTTTCAATGTTTCTTGCTCAGACAAATGAACAGTTGCACCGCGCTCATTAAAAGACAATGACGCATTATCGCCCCAATGACTCGCTGCTGCTTGTTCGCTTAGTTGAACAACAAATTTTTCACTCATGTTAGAATACCCTTGCACTTAAATGTGCCACCGAGTTTACTATAGAGCGCTTAAGTTCCCAACAGCTTGAGATAAATAACATAAACCACACTGCTGTGCAGTATTTACGCTTTGGAAGTTATCATGAAGTACACGCCAACTCTGCAACCTGCCACCTTATTAAAACGCTACAAACGCTTTTTAGCTGATTTACAATTAAGTGATGGCAGTGAATTTACCGCCCACTGTGCTAATACAGGTAAAATGACGGGATGCGCAGAGCCGGGTTTTGCTGCTTTTTATTCAACAAGCGATAACGCAAAACGAAAATACCCGCATTCATTAGAGCTTACGCAAAATAACTTATCGCAGCTTATTTGTGTAAATACAGCGGTGGCCAATAAAGTAGTAGAAGAAGCAATAAACAATAATGTGATAAGCGAGCTACTCGACTACAGTCAATTGCAAAGCGAAGTAAAGTACGGCAGCGAAAACAGCAGAATCGACTTTTTACTCACAGACGAAAATAAGCCTGATTGCTACGTAGAAGTTAAATCAGTCACATTATTAAGCGAGGATGCACCACAAAGCGGGCAAGGCTACTTTCCTGATGCGCAAACACTGCGCGGACAAAAACATATTCGCGAACTAATAGAAATGATCGAACAAGGCCACCGAGCAGTATTACTGTTCGCTGTTTTGCATGAAGGAATAAATACAGTAAGTGCAGCTGCGCATATTGATAAAAAATACGCCACGCTATTAAGCCAAGCAATAATAGCCGGCGTTGAAGTATTAGCATACAAGGCCACAATTTCTGCTAATGAAGTTTTACTTCATAAAAAAATAGTATTTGCACAATAGTGTATTAAACCAAGGGATTGAACTAAGCGTAATTTGCAAAATAAGCAAAGTACTCAAATTAAAAAAAGTTATACAAAGTGAATTATAAAAATTAACTTGTTTTTAAAGCTTTTGCCCACATAACAAGGCAAGTTTTAGAAAGCGAATATGTGAATTAATTAAAAGTGTAAATAGACTATTAATACACTTTTTACTCAGTAAGCATGGTTGAAGCTAATTCGATTAATTAAAAATAAATTTGCCTAGGATATAAGATTCTGTTATTTATACCGCCGGCTAATGCTGAGGCATTAAATTAAGGATTTAGGAGAGAGTTATGCCAGACCAAAAGAAACATGGTTTATTGGCTCAAGCCGGTTTAGAACCATACCAAGAAAAACCAGGCGAAGAGTACATGAATGATGCACAACGTGCTCATTTTAGAGCGATTTTAGAAACTTGGCGTAATGATTTACGTAACGAAGTTGATCGTACTAAATCACACATGCAAGACGAAGCTGCTAACTTTCCTGACCCAGTTGACCGCGCTGCACAAGAAGAAGAGTTCTCTTTAGAACTTCGTACTCGTGACCGCGAACGTAAATTAATCAAAAAAATTGAAAAAACAATTAATTTGATTAAAGAAGATGATTTTGGCTTTTGTGAGTCTTGTGGCATCGAAATTGGCATACGTCGCTTAGAAGCACGTCCTACTGCCGATTTATGCGTAGACTGCAAAACACTTGCAGAAATCAAAGAAAAGCAATCTGGACGCGGCTAATTAATACTTATTAATTAGTTATGTCTCCTACAGCCGTTACTGCGCCTATGCGTAAATATCGCGGTCGTTTTGCACCGTCTCCTTCTGGGCCATTACATTTTGGCTCACTTGTAGCGGCTGTGGGTAGTTATCTAGATGCAAAAGCTAACCAAGGAGATTGGTTAGTTCGTATAGAAGACATTGACACTACGCGCGTGGTTAAAAACGCCGACTCCGATATTCTTAATACCTTACATGCCTACGCCCTTCACTGGGACGAACCTGTTGTATATCAAACGCAGCGTCTGCCTTTATACCAAGATATTACCCACTCACTTTTAAAACAAAACCTTGTTTATGGTTGCACCTGTACTCGCAAACAAATAAAAGCCATTGGCGGTATTTATCAGGGGCATTGCCAAGCACTTAATCATAATACTCAATCCGGTGCGCTTCGCTTAGTTCAGCAACATCCAACGACTCAATTTAATGATTTAATTCAAGGTGATATAACGGTAAATAGCGCCCTTTCCCATGAAGATTACTTAATTAAACGCAGCGATGACTTATTTGCATATCAACTTGTTGTGGTCGTCGATGATATTGATCAAGAGATTAATCGAATTGTAAGAGGCGCTGATTTAATTGAGCCAACCGCACGGCAAATTAGTTTATTTAAACAGCTCGATAGCCCTGTACCTGAATTTGCTCATTTACCTTTAGCGGTTGCCAAGCCTGGTTTCAAATTGTCTAAACAAAATTATGCTCCTGCCATTAGCAAACAAAATCCAAAGCCTGCTTTAATTAGTGCATTTGAATTTTTAGGATTGCCTGTTATAGCTGATTTAATCGATTTAAATATTGAACAATTAATCGCTTGGGGAATTAAAAACTTTAGCTTAAAACAGGTACCACAAGTATCCGAAATACAAATTTCTCAGCATCCACGTAGTCAGAAAGTCCAATTTACACATTTAAGTAAATAAAATAGCTAAAAACGGCTTAATTTCAACACATCAACTTAATTTTTAAACCCTGCTGGTATATGATAGCCGCCTAAATATATGCTAATTACGTCAAACAGCTTGTACTGGGCTATAACCGCCCCATTTGCTGTAACTTTTGATTGCGATGCAGAGTCAATCACACCTTCTAGGAGACAGACTATTATTTCCAAGCTTTTTCAATTTTGCCGACAAATAATCGGCCCGAATACCAGTGCCGAAAGCGCTTCTGTAAGCAGTGAACCTATTGTTGTCACTCGTGGTGAGCATGGTATTTCTCGCAAACAATTTAGCCCAAATGCAATCAAAGTATTATACCGCTTAAAAGACGGTGGCTACGATGCCTACCTTGTTGGTGGTTGTATTCGCGATATATTGTTAGGCCAACAGCCAAAAGATTTTGACGTAGTTACTAATGCCACGCCAGATCAAGTAAAAAAACTATTTAGAAACTGTCGCCTTATTGGTCGTCGCTTTCGTTTAGCACATATTGTATTTGGCCGTGAAATTATTGAAGTGGCGACTATGCGTGGCCACCACGAAGCGCAAGAAGACAAAAATCAAATAAGCCAATCAAGCGATGAAGGCCAATTACTACGTGACAACGTATTTGGCAGTATTGAAGAAGATGCAGAACGCCGCGACTTTTCAATCAATGCACTTTATTACTCAATCAAAGATTTTAGTATTCACGATTACGCCAACGGCTTAGCGGCAATTAAAGCTAAACAAATTGAGCTAATCGGCGACCCTGAAACGCGTTACCGCGAAGACCCTGTTCGTATGTTACGTGCAGTTCGCTTTGCTACTAAACTTGATATGAGCATTGCGCCTAAAAGTGAAAAGCCAATTAGCGAGCTTGCAAGTTTGCTTGATAACATTCCGCCAGCACGTTTATTTGAAGAAATTCTTAAGCTGTTTTTAAATGGCAAGGCCGAAGCTAACTTTTTAATGCTGCGTAAATACGGCTTATTCCGCTCACTGTTTCCTGAGCTTGATAAAATCTTAGATAAAAATCCAAGTGGCTTAGAACACACGCTTATTCAGCAAATGTTTCAAAATACCGACAAACGTATTAATGCAGATAAAAAAGTAACACCAGCGTTTATTTTTGCCGCACTACTTTGGTTCCCGCTGCTTGAACGTACTAAAAAGATTCAAAGCCAAGAACAACTTGCAGAATACGATGCTTTCGCACAAGCAATGAATAAAGTACTAAGCGATAACTCACAACACATTGCGGTTCCTAAACGCTTTACTTTAGGTGCTCGCGATATTTGGCATATTCAGCACCGTTTGGATAAACGTGCAGGCCAACGTGCTTACAGACTAACGCAGCAACCTCGCTTTAAAGCCGCCTACGACTTTTTACTCTTACGCGTAGATGCAGGCGAAACACAGCACACTGAGCTTGCCCAGTGGTGGACACAATACTTAAGCCAAGATATAAACGGCCAAAAAGAGATGGTTAAAAACTTAGGTCACCAAGGTGGTCCTAAGCCGCGAAAGCGCCGTCGACCTACTAAAAAGCCAGCTGAGTAATAACATGCACTGTGTTTATTTGGGTTTAGGTGCCAACCTAAACTCACCAAAAGAGCAGCTTGATAACGCGGTAATCGCGCTTAAAAAGCTGCCTAATTGTGAATTTATAAACGTATCGCATTACTATGCAAGTAAGCCTATGGGCCCACAAGATCAACCAGACTATATCAATGCAGTAGCGTGCATTAAAACGACCCTTGAGCCAGAGCAATTACTTGATTTAACGCAACGAATTGAACTTGAGCATGGTCGAGTAAGAAAGGCTGAGCGTTGGGGTCCACGCACACTTGATATAGATACTCTATTATTTGATGATCAAATTATAAATACGGTGCGCTTAACTGTGCCTCATTATGGTTTGAATAATCGCGAGTTTGTGGTTTATCCACTATTAGAGCTTGCACCTGAACTTATTTTACCTAGCGGCATTGCATTAAAAACCATTGCAAATAATTTACCGCTCAACGACTTACAACAATTACCTCTGTAATTAACCTAGGCTTTTGCCTGCGAGGATATTATGTCTAAAATAACCGTTTCTACTTTAAATAAAATGAAAGCAGAAAATAACAAAATTACTGCATTGACAGCCTACGACGCTAGTTTTGCAAAGTTATTTCATGATAACGGCGTTGAAGTTATTTTAGTGGGCGACTCTTTGGGCATGGTACTACAAGGCGGCGATGACACCCTTGGCGTAACCAATCAAAATATTGCATATCATACCCGCTGTGTACGCGCTGGTAGCCGCGAATTATTTGTAATTGCTGACTTACCTTTTATGACCTACTCAAGCGTAAGTGATACTTGTAAAAATGCAGCTGAGCTTATGCGCGCTGGCGCAAACATGATTAAGCTTGAAGGCGGAGAATGGCTTTACGAGAGCATTAAAACGCTTACTCAACAAGGTATTCCAGTTTGCGGGCATTTAGGCCTTACACCACAGTCAGTACATGTATTTGGTGGCTTTAAAATACAAGGTCGCGAAGAAGACAAAGCACAAAAAATGATTGATGACGCAAAAGCACTTGAAGCTGCTGGCGCACAATTATTAGTACTTGAATGTATTCCAAGTGCATTGGCAAAACGCATTACAGACGCCCTAAGCATCCCAACAATTGGTATTGGTGCGGGCAGTTTAACTGACGGCCAAATACTGGTAATGCATGACCTTGTTGGTATTTCAGCAGGTTACATTCCTAAATTTTCTAAAAACTTTTTGCTCGAAACAGGCAATATGCCTGCAGCCGTTCAAAAGTATTGTACAGACGTTAAAAATGGCGCGTTTCCAAGCGCTGAACACGAGTTTAAATAATGCAGTCAATTACTGAAATCAGATCGTTACGTAGTCAAATTAAAGCATGGCGCCAAGCGGGTCTTAGCGTGGCACTTGTGCCAACAATGGGCAACTTGCACCGTGGGCATTTTTCGCTAGTAGAAAAAGCAAAAAACTTAGCCGATAAAGTCGTTGTGAGTATTTTTGTTAACCCAATGCAATTTGGTGCTAACGAAGATTTAGATAACTATCCTCGTACACTAAACGAAGATAAACAAGGCCTTGCAGAACTAGGCACTGATATTGTATTTACCCCAAGTGTAGAAACAATTTATCCAAATGGACTTGGCGCACAGAGCTTTGTAGATGTGCCTGATATTTCATTAGGTTACTGTGGTGGCTCACGTCCTGGTCACTTTAGAGGTGTTGCCACGGTAGTTACAAAATTATTTAACCTTGTACAACCCGATTACGCCTGCTTTGGTGAAAAAGATTTTCAGCAACTGCAAGTAATTAAAACCATGGCACGCGACCTATCAATTCCGGTTGAAGTTATTGGTGTACCTACAATGCGAGAAGTTTCTGGCCTTGCTATGAGCTCACGTAATGGTTACTTATCTGATGAGCAAAAAGCGACTGCAACCGTATTATTTAAAGCACTTAATACATGCGCTGAGCAACTTAAAAGCGGCGAAAAAGACTTCGTAAAACTTGAAAGCTTAGCTAAACAGAGCTTAGAGCAAGCTGGCCTAAAGCCAGACTATTTTGAGATTGCTCAACGAGATACATTAAAAACTGCTACAATCGAAGATACTCAATTTGTTATTTTAGCCGCAGCCTATTTTGGTGGTGTTAGATTGATCGACAATATTCAAGTCGAAATTTAATATTATTGCGACTCCATTTTAAGGATAAGAAGCATGCACACTTTAATAAAAACAAGCGTAGTCGCCCTTACTTTTGCACTATTAGTAGGTTGCCAAAACCAAGTTGAAAACCCTGAAATGAATCAGTGTGCTCAACAAAATTACCAATGCGAAAGTACATGTGAACAGCAAACAACTGCTGAGGGCTTAAAGCAGCAAGTATGCTCTGGTAAATGTGTTGAGAGCTATAATCAATGTAAAGCACAAGCCGAAAAATTAGGTAATATTTAATTCCTTAAAGTT
>NZ_WTKW01000147.1:0-10107 GCF_011378745.1 Pseudoalteromonas sp. Z1A6 | reverse complement strand
AATCGTTTATAGCAAGGAGACTCCATCGGTAAATTTTTTAAGTCTTTTTGGACTGATATATAAAGCGAATATTTTGGGTTATGAGTGCTATTAAATTGTTATGCGATTGAATAAATAAGCAATTGAACTATTGATAATAGTTAATCGTATTACAAAAATTATTCCTGCTTTATGCCGATTTTGCGCTTAATTCAGGTATTATTTGTACAACAAGGTTTTTAAGACATTATATATGACTCAATTAAGTGCCAAACAGAACATTCAATCGATTGTTAAAGCAATTAAGGCAGAGGAAGCATCACTTCGTCAAAAGCACCCGTTACTTGCACATCAAAATACCTTAGGGTTAATTATTTTATTGCTATCGCTTAGCGCACTAATTGGTGTTGGTGTTTTATATTATTTAGCCATCATACCTGCTTGGGTATGCATAGTACTTGCGGCTATTGCTGCATCTATTTCCCATGAGTTAGAACACGACCTTATACATAAACAATACTTTAGTAACCAGCCATTTATGCATAATTTTATGATGCTAACAGTATGGTTAATGCGGCCAAATACTATTAGCCCGTGGTACCGACGTAAAATGCATTTACACCATCACAGAACCTCAGGCACACAACAAGACTTAGAAGAGCGCTTGGTGGGCAACGGTATTAAAAACCCATTCTTACGTGCGTTAGTTATTATGGATGGGTTATTAGGGTTAGTTATTTCTACTAAACGTTTTAGAAAAGAAATTAATGGCTTTAGTTTTTCGAGTGTTTTTAATGCGGGATTTCCGATAGCGACTGCGTATTTTGCTGTTTTATACAGCGTTATTGTATTTCATATTGTTGATTTATTTATACCACTTTCGCTAAATTCGCCTAGCTGGTTGTTAAGTACAATGAATGTGTTCGAATTTTTAATGGTTGTGCTCATTGTTCCTAATATTATTCGCTCAAGCTCGCTTAATTTTGTTACCTCAAGCATGCATTACTATGGCGGCGTTAATAACATGCTTGAGCAAACTCATGTACTAACGAGCCGTTTATTTATGCCGTTTCACTTGTTTTGTTTTAACTTTGGTAAAACGCATACCATCCATCATTTTGTGCCAAATCAGCCGTTTTATTTACGTCAAATGCTAAGTGAAAAAATACTTAAAGTAATGGCGCAACACAACGTGCGCTTTAACGATTTTGACAGCATAAAAAATGCTAACGCATTTAAATAATTACCCCCAACATAAGGGGAGGTTCTACATTGCTATTCTTATTTTATGATCTAAACACATATAAAAAATAATTTAGACGCACCACGTTATGCTATTAGCTTAACGTGGTATTGCTGTTTTATTTAAAACATCGGATCATGTTTGTAGCACTTGCTCAACGTTGAAAATCACTCTCAAAAATTAAAAATCTAACCGAATATACAAATGAACCGGCGAGCAATTTTTTATATTTTAAAAATAATGAATCGATACTGCCGGTCTTATATCTCGATTCAATCTTCATAAGCATTAAGGATTTAAATAATGGAAATTACTGGAAGCTGTTACTGTGGTGAAATTAAATACCAAGCAAAGTCTCAAAATAATAATGCACTTGTTTGCCATTGTAGCGATTGCCAACGTATGTCGAGCGGCCCATTTAGAGCCGTTATAATTGCAGAGCCAAATTCGGTAGTATTTACCCAAGGTGAGCCAAAAGAGTTTGTTAAAACAGCGCAAAGTGGTAACAAGCGTGCGCAAGGTTTTTGTGGTACATGTGGTACAACACTTTATGCAACTAACGAAGTTAAAACTGACCGTGTATATGGCTTGCGTATTGGTGCGGTTGATCAGCGTGAACAGTTTACGCCAACAGCACAAATTTGGGCTAAATCAACATTGAGCTGGTTGAGCGGCTTACACGAAGTACCTGCGTTTGATACAACCCCACAAAACTAGTTAGTTGGAGTTATTAGTAATACTGATCAAAAATCACTTTTTTAGTAAGCGGTTTGAAATTTATTTTACCAAATGACTGTCTACTTATAAGTCAGTCATTTGGAGAATAACATGTGTAGTTCACCTAAAAGCAGCCGAGCAGTTAAAAAAACAGCCATTAGTTTTAATGATGAGCTTACTCAAGAGCAGCGCTTGCGTTTTGCTGCAAAGGCTAATTTAGCACAAGAGCGCCGTGAACAGCGCGAAGCGACTAATAAACGCTATGAGCAAAAACACACGAGCAACAAAACTTCGTCTGGTTTATTTTCGTGGTTACAGCAACTAGTTAACTGATTTAGCTAAAGTAGTGTTTTTACCACTGCCTAAACCACATAATGCACACAGTACTCCGGCAATAGCGCACAGCCATAATGGCGCAGCCCAACTTCCTGTAGTCGTGTGTAATGCACCAGCTAGCATAGGACCAATAGCCGCGAGTAAATAACCTACGCTTTGCGACATACCTGAAAGCGATGCTGCTTGTTGCGAATCATCGGTTCGTAAACTAATAAACGACAACCCCAATATAAAACATGCTCCAGAGCAAAAACCCAGCATTAAGGTCCACACAAAGGCATAGTTAGGCATGTAAAGCAGCCCCAATGCACTAAATGCACTGAGCATAGCTAAAATAAAGCTAAGCGCGCTTTGATCTTTTAATTTTGCCAATAGGGGGATTAATATTAAACCCGGTAATGCAGTCGCAATTTGAAAAGCTCCATGATAAGCACCCGCTTGCGTAGCACTTTGGCCTGCTTCGGTTAATATGCTGGGCAACCACGTAATAATTATATAATTTAAAAAAGAGTTTAAACCCAGTAACAAGGTAATTTGCCATGCTAGTAAATAGCGCCATACACTTTTTGACGTGTCAGTGTGTTGAGCAATACTCGCGGGTTTTGTGTGCTTACTTAATTGCGAGATCCATACAATAATACTCGCCAGAGTAATAAGAGCTGATGAGCCCAGCGCAAGTTGCCATCCTAATCCGTTTAACTGACTAAGCGGAAATACCAAAGTGGAAAACCCACCCGATACCACGCCCATAGTAAGCACGTAGGCTGAGGTCATTAACGCAACCTTTGCAGGAAAGTCGCGCTTAATTAAACTTGGTAATAATACGTTTGCGATGGCAATACCTACACCAATAATAGCGGTGCCTACAAAAAGCATGGCTGAGGTATTTATTACCCGCGCTGCAACCCCCGCAAGTATAAATAACAAAGCCACAAACAAGGTGCGCTCTAGCCCCTGCTTTTTAGCAAGAGTTGCGGCCATTGGCGATACAACCGCAAAGGCAATGAGTGGCAATGTTGTTAAAAACCCAGCTTGCGATGCGCTAAGCCCAAAGTGATTAATAATTTGTTCAAGCACAGGTGCAATACCTGTAAATGTGGCGCGTAAATTTGCGGCAATAAGTAATATGCCAAGCACAAGTAATATGCCAGCAAAGCGTGATTTAGGTGTGTTATTTAACAAAAGGGAAGACCATTAAAGCTAATACTTAATGGGCGCTAGTATAAAGGCTTAGCAAAAACTATAATTTAGAGATAATGACATTAAATAACTAAAAACAGACAAAACTATGTTTGATGCAATTGGCTGGGACGACATTAAAAATTTTGAAACTATGGCGCAGCCCATAATAGCCAAAATAGAGCACGCCCATGCAAGTCACGAAATACCACTACATACCCATCCTAAAGGGCAGTTAATTTTAGCGCTGCATGGTTATGTAACATGTGAAGTGTCGGCAAAAATGTGGATGGTGCCTACGCACAGTGCAATTTGGATCCCTGCACAAAAGGTGCATAGTAATAGGGCGTCTGATAACGCAAAGCTTTGTCATTTATTTATTGATAGTAGTAAAAACGGTATGCCGCTAAATACCTGTACGTTAGCTATTACGCCGTTAGTTAAAGAGCTAATGTGCGAGTTGTCTGCGCATAATCAGCACTATACTTTAAATAGTAAAACAGCGCGTTTAGCGCAGGTGTTATTTGATCAACTTATTGAAATGCCCGTACAGCCACTGGATTTTGTATTATCTAAAAATGAGGTAATTCAAACTATGAGCGATCAGCTTATAAACAAGCCAAACAATCGAAAAACACTACCACAATGGGCTAAGCAGTTTGCATTAACTGAGCGCACATTAGCGCGGTTAATTAAAAAAGAAACCGGTATGACATTTGGAAAGTGGCGTACGCAATTACATATAATTACAGCCCTAAAAGCGCTTTCAGATAAGCAAAGTGTGCAGCAGGTGTCGGAGTTACTAGGGTATGAGTCGGTGAGTGCATTTATTACTATGTTTAAAAAGGTAATGAAAAAGTCGCCCATGAAATACATGAGCGACTTAAATCAATTAAATTGGCTTAGCCTTTAAATCAGTTTAGCTCTTAAATAAGCATTACCACGTATAAGTTGCCGAAAGCATGGCGTTACGTGGTTTGCCAGGGAAGTATCTGTCGCCGGTAAAACTGGTGTAGTCGGCGCGCTCTGCATAAGCTTCATTGGTTAAATTAATAATGCGAGCAAGCACTTCAAGGTTATTAGTAACTTGCCACTGAGCGCGCAGGCTTAAAACATCATGCCCTTGGTATTTATTTAAGTTTTCTGGGTCGGTGTAGTAGTTACCAACGCGGTGCCACTGCAAAGCAAATTGCGCGTTGTTTAATGCCTGCCAGGTTAAATCGAGATTAGCAATATTACGCGGCGCGGTATCTATGTCGTTGCCGTTTATATTTAAACCGTTAAGTATTTGGTTGTTAGTATAAGTATGCTTTGCGTGAGTGCCTGCAAAGTTAAGCGCAAGCGACTTTGTGAGCTGGTAGTCAAGTTCAAGCTCAATACCGCGATGGCGAGAGCTGCCATTATTTACCGTAAAAAAGTCACTATCGCGGTAAATCGTATTGTGTTTACTCATAGCGTAAACCGACACGCCATAACGTAGTTTTTCGTAAATCCTTTTAATACCCAGCTCTGCGTTATTGGCTATTTCGGCGCTTAAATTTGCAGTGGTTTGCTCGCGTTGTAATTGGTAGAGCTCAGCCGCTTGTGGCGCTCTGTAACCGCGAGAAAAGTTTGCATAAAGCGTGTTATTTGTATTGTACTGATAACTAACCCCAAGCTTTGGCGATAGATTACTAAAACTATTTTTTCCACTTTCAGGGCGGCTGTATCGGCAGCCACCAAAGCCGCATTCTGTTCCATCGTCTTTTGTTCTGCCTGCTAGCATATTATTGGTGTAGTCGTACTGCATATGCTCGTAGCGCACACCTGCGGTAAGTAACCACTTATTTAATTGCCAATCAATAGATGCAAAAGGGGCATAAAGCGTGGCGTTTACATCGTAATCGTAATGCTTACCTTGTGGCACTGTAGCAACTAAAAATGCAGAACCTTGAGTGGGCTCATTTTGGCTTTGAGTAAAGTCGGCTTGCGTGTATTCGCCATCAAGCCCTAGGTTTACTTTTACATTACGTTGTAAATTATGTTGATAAAGCGATTGCACACCAAAGCCGGTTTGACTGTTTTTTTCAAGCGGTGTGCCGGGTAAAAAGTGCTTAAAAAAGTCCATGCTTTGGTCGCGAAAATATAACGTAGTAGAGAGCACATCATCGTTATTTAATTGCCATGTTGCATTGCTCCATGCTCTAAATGCGCGTGCTTTTCTAAATGCGTCTGGGTCAAAGTTTTTTTGCGCGAGGTCTTCGTTTTTATAACTTTCAAAGCCTGTAATAAATCCAGCTGTTTGCTGATCGAGGTTTGTGTAAGTAAGCCCTGAAGTTAGTAGTAAATTATCATTTGAATAGCGGTGGCGAATATTTACTTTTTGTTGCTCTACGCTTTCATCATCACGGTAACCGCTGTCGTCGGTAATGCTTGCGTTAATGCCTATACCACTGTTGCCGTAATCTTGCCCTGCGCGTAATTTATAACGAGCATAACCGTATGAACCGTAATCAATGCCAACTAAGCCGCCGCCTTGTGTGGAGTCGGGCGTTATTACATTAATAACACCGTGCACAGCGTTTGAGCCATAAAGTGCAGAGCCAGGGCCTTTTAGCACTTCAATGCGCTGCGCCATTTCGCTGTGCGCCTCAAATAGCTCGTTTATATTACAAAACCCAGCGGCTCTCAGTGGTATGCCATCTTCTAGAGTCAATATGCCACCACAAGCGCCTGCGCCCGAAAGCACTTGTGAGCGAAGCGCGGGTAAATACTCCTGGCCATTTCCGCGTTGAATATTAGCACCTGCTACACGTTGTAGAGCTTCTTCAATATGGGTAGGCGCTATACTATTTAGCTGCGCTTGCGTTAGTGTGCTTATTGATAAAGGAAGTGGGGTAGATAGCGCTTCAATACGTGATGCCGTAGTTGTTATGGTTTCTATTGCATCGTTGTTTTGATTATCGGCAAACGCAGTGTGGCTAAAGGGTAATAGCAGCGGCAAAAAATAAGGTTTCATACATTCCTTGAAAGTAATCTATATTGCATTACCTCTATAATATGAGGTTTTAATGTGCTTTTAAACTCGTTGCGTTAAAGCGTACGTAACCTATAAACCCGATACGTAATTGATAAAACAAAACAAGCCACAGCAGGAAACACCAAAGTAAGCACTTGGTAGTGTTCAAATAAAATAAAGCCGATTACACCACCTAATAAAAAGCCCGCAATAATAAGTAAAAACATAACGCCTTTACGCGTATCAAATTGCTCACCTTTAAGTGCTTTTCCTATCATTAAACCAAGGTCAGTAAAAATACCCGTTAAGTGTGTGGTACGAACTACTGCGCCACTGTAATTAGTCGCTAACGCGTTTTGTAATCCACAAGCAGCAGATGCGAGCGTAATGCCATAAACATAAGATTGATTAAGTAGGTAGGCACTTGCTAACAGTAAAGCGCCTTCAATAAATAAGAGCGTGTCGTAATGCCGGCCAAGTTTTAATGAACGCCCTGCAAGTAAAAAACCAGAAAGCGCAGAGCCCAGCATAAAGCTTATTAGTATGCTCAATAACAGTAAAGCGGCTGAAGTACTGCTCATTAGTTTAATACCCAACAAAGTGACAGAGCCTGATAAGTGCGAAATAGCCTGATGTTCAAATCCTAATAAGCCAACAGCGTTAACTATGCCCGCTATAAATGCCAGTGTAAACGCGCCATATTCAACCCACTTTGGTAGTTTTGTAAACATTGGTTATCTCTTAATATGTGCAGAGTTAATTATTGAGCTTGTGCTTTAAAACGCTTTATTTGTTCATCAACTAATTTTGTATCAATTACGCCACGCTTAAAAGCAATATAAGTAGGAAATGTAAACTCATTTAATTGCCGAGCATAAATGTTTTTATATTCTTTTGAGTACCACAAACCCGCTTGATAGTTAGTTATTGCATATTCAACGCGTTTTTTTTCAAGTAGCTCAAAAGTGTCTTTAGTTGAAAGTGAACGAAGCAGATTATTCTCATCAAGGCTGTACTTTTTAGCGATAATTTTGGGAAGAATAACACCGCGTAACATAGCTATAGCGGCTTTTGATAAATCATCAATAAGCAGATTATCTTCATTTAACGTGAATAAACCAAACTTAGTGGTATGCAAAGGCTCGCTAGTAAAGTCTAAATATTCTGTACGCTCTTTATAGTTGGCCAATGAGAAATAGCAGTCGTAATAGCCCAGCTCCATCTCTTTTTTAACACGCGCCCAAGGTAAATGAACAACGTCAATTTTGAGGTTTAAGTTTTTTTCAATAAACTTAATGTAATCAATATCTAAACCTGTAAATGTATCGGCTTTTTCATCGTAAATAGTAAAAGGCGGGTAGTGGGTTGTTACGCAGCGCAGGGTTTTACTTGGCGCTGCAAGTAATAACGAAGGTAAAGTTAAAGCTAAAAACAGGAATATTGCGCGCATAAATATAAATTCGATATCTTTTAAAGTACATAAATTGAACGCCAATTATACAGTTACTGAGCTTAATTGCATTGATCTAAGTATTTTTACCTAGCGTATAAGTTAAATTTTGTGAGAAACATCATGTTTAACCCAGAGCAGCAGTCACGTATTATCGAAATGGCGTGGGAAGATAGAACCCCTTATGAGGCAATAGAGCAGCTATACGGATTAAAATACCCGCAGCTGGTGGTATTTATGCGAGACAATGTTTCAAAAGGCAGTTTTAAAGTGTGGCGCAAGCGCCATGCAGGGCGTAAAACAAAACACTTAAAATTACGCGATCCCGCTATTATGCGCAGCCATTGTAAAACTCAATATAAACAACGTTAAACGAGGAGTGGGTGTTTCATACGATGTTCATCCATGTTTGTTAATCTTTAGCTATTAACTACGCTAGAGATTATTTATGAGAGCACCTATACACACAGTACTAATAGCATTGGCTTTATTTTCAATAAGCGCAGACGCAAAACCGCATAAAGATAAACATGGTCATAAACACGGCCATAAAAAGCATAATTCGCATAAACATAACGACGATGACTACCTTTCTAAAAAAGAGGCAAAGCAGTTAATTCGCGCAGGTTGGACGCCACCAGGGCTAAGTAAAAGCTACCACCGAGGCGACTTTTTAGAGCGCGATTTATATAAACGAGGTAGAGTTATTGAACGCTCTAGAGATAATGGTACAGTAAGCATTGAGATAGACCGTACAGTTATTCACATGGTGCACGACACCCGAGAAATACTTTCAATTTTAAGTCGCTAAATTAACTTTATAAGGATATTAAAATGCTCATTGCGCTGGCTATAATTATTGGCTTTTTTTTACTGGTTACCCTATTACCTATGTCGTACAGCCAGCATTACTTAGTGCGTAGCTGCGACTTTGTGCGCTTACAGGTATTTTATATTGCCAGTTTTGTAGCTGTTACTTCGCTGTTTTTATTATGGCAAAGTAGCGCAATAGGTTATGTATTTATAGCCTTAACCTCATTACTTATAATGATTTTACAAGGTAAGTGGATTTACCCGTATACGTGGCTTGCTAAAAAAGAGGTGCAAAGTGCACCTAAGCATATTGATCATAGCATACGAATTATGTCGGCAAATGTACTTATGTCGAATCATAAAAGTGAGCAGTTAATTAGCTTGGTTAACGAGCACCAACCCGACTTACTTATCACGCTTGAAAGCGACAGCTGGTGGGAAAATAAATTATCAGTTATTAAAAAACACTATCCGTATTTTATAGAATGCCCTAAAGACAACCGCTACGGCATGCACTTATACAGTAAATTTAAAATACTCGATGCCCAAATATGTGAGTTAATAGAGGACGATATTCCTTCTATTCATATACTGTTTGAAAACGACGAGGGCCTTAAAATGCAAGGGCATTTTATTCACCCCGCACCGCCAAGCCCAACGGAGGAAGACTCATCGCGCCCACGCGACTCAGAGCTAATAATGGTGGCTAAAGCACTTAAAAACCCAACTCGCCCTACCATAGTTGCCGGTGATTTAAACGACGTAGCATGGTCGCGCAGCACGCGTTTGTTTATGCAAATAAGTGGCTTTTTAGACCCTCGAAAAGGCCGTGGTTTTTATAACACATTTCATGCAAGTTACTTCTTTATGCGCTGGCCGCTTGATCACTTATTTCACAGCGAAGGCTTTAAAGTAAAGCGTATTAAGCGTCTTGCTAAATATGGCTCTGATCACTTTGCACTACTTACTGAGCTTTCTTATGAGAATGCCAATCAGGAGTCACTAGAAGATAAACCCGAAGATCTAAAGCATGAAGAAATCCAAGAGCTAGCTATGAGCAAGGCAGATAAGCGAAAAGTGCCAAAATTTGACGAGTAAACATCAGATGTAGCGGTATTTATATAAAGTACTAAATTACTAATAGTTGAGGCCGACTTGTGTTGAATTGCGGAGTGCTGAATTATTACTGTGCTCTTTGGTTTAGACTTTATTTTTAAAATACATATTTGCTTTATTAGAAGTAGACAATGCTAAAACTCTCGAAATAAAGACTGGCAGTTAACTCTCCTTGTTTGTATTTTAAGTTATTTACAATAAGCGTTAACTTTTTAAAACTTTAGGTTTTTAATTATATGTTTGAGTATTTCAGGCTTACTTTGCTGGTTTTAGGCG
>NZ_WTKW01000146.1:0-10152 GCF_011378745.1 Pseudoalteromonas sp. Z1A6 | reverse complement strand
ATGAGTCTACCATTTTATTTTAGTATTTAGCACTTATCTTCTTATAAAAAAGCGATTTTATTTAACAAAATGTTACAAAGCAAGCCTTTCGGATTATTTAATGCTTTTTTACTTAACTTGTCAATCTATTAGCGGTATTAATTGGTGAAAGTTGCTTTAAAGTTGTTCAAAACGCATCGATAAATCGATTGATTGTAAGTTTTTTGTTAACGCTCCGCTTGATATAAAATCGACGCCTGCTTGTGAGTAAGTTTTGAGTGTTTCTAGTGTCATATTTCCCGAAATCTCTAATTTTGCACGCTTATTGGTTAAAACTACGGCTTGTTTAATTTGCTCTACGCTAAAGTTGTCGAGCATTATTATGTCGGCGCCAGCATCAATAGCTTGCTTAAGTTCAGGGAGTGATTCTACTTCTACTTCGACTGGTTTGTTTGGGTGGTTTTGTTTAGCTTGAGCTACGGCTTTGTTTATTGTGCCGCAAGCCGCAATGTGATTTTCTTTAATTAAAAAGGCGTCAAATAACCCAATGCGATGGTTTGCACCACCTCCACATTTTACTGCGTATTTTTGAAGTACTCGCAGACCGGGTATGGTTTTGCGTGTATCAAGTAGTTGCGTTGTTGTACCACTTAGCTCTTTTACATAATGTGCTGTAGTAGTTGCAGTGCCTGATAAAGTTTGTACAAAGTTAAGTGCAGTACGTTCGGCGGTTAATATTGAACGAGCCGAGCCAATAGCGGTAAATAATGTGCTGTTTGCTTTAACTGCGTCGCCATCATTTATAAGTACATTAACTTTAACACTTGGGTCTACTTGTTTAAATACTTCGAGGATGATGTCTTTCCCGCAAAAAATACAGTCTTCGCGGGTAATTACTTTGGCGTTTGCTTGCTCATTTTGTGGAATAAGCTGCGCAGTAATATCGCCTTCTTGCGCGGTTTGATAATTTAAATCTTCGTCAAGTGCAAGAGTGACAAGTCGGCTAACTAAAGAGTGCGGGATAGACATAATAAAAGCTCATAAGCGTTAATAAATTAAGCAAATTTTACTATGTTTATAAAAGAAAGAGAAGCGATTGGCTTTTAAGTAAAAAGTTAAACAAGCGCGAAGTAAATTCGCACCTACAGGTTCGTTTATATATTGGGGTGGAGTGGGTTTTCATCGGTGTGTGTTTTGAGTTATTTGTAGGTGAGGTTTTATACCTCGCTTCTCACTATCACTTTTACAATCACTATCATTTTTTTAATAAATCCATTAGCATCAGTGCTATGTATATCTTGATATTTATATAATAAACGTATCATGAAAATAGATTTAAACGGTGTTTTAAGTACTGTAGCGCAGCGGCCTTGTTCGCACTTTGATGAGCGCCCTGATGAGGCTGGTATTTCGTTATTGGTTATTCATAACATATCGTTGCCAGCAGGGCAGTTTGGTACACCTTTCGTTGATGAGTTATTTATGGGTAGCGTTGATTGCAATGCTCATCCGAGTTTTAGTGACTTAAAGAATTTACGTGTATCGGCTCATTGCTTTATAAAGCGCACCGGTGAGGTTATACAATACGTGCCTTTTGAAAAGCGCGCTTGGCATGCAGGGCAATCTGAGTTTGAGGGCGTGCCTGCTTGTAATGACTTTAGTATTGGCATTGAGCTTGAAGGTACCGACACCACGCCATATTCTTTAGCGCAGTACAAAACATTAACTACACTTAGTAAATCTATAATGCAACGCTATCCAAAAATTACCCCTTCGCGTATTGTGGGGCATTGCGATATTGCCCCAGGGCGTAAAACTGATCCTGGCAGTAGCTTTAATTGGCCATTGTTTTTTAATATGCTTGAACAACTAAGTTAAGAGAGTTATTCCCATGATTTTAGTTTCTATAATAATTGCATTAATACTTGAGCGCTTAGGCGCTCGGTCTAATTACTGGCAAATAAGTTATTACGCAAATGGTTATTTAAATCGCTCTAATAAATTACTTGGTGATAAGGGCTTATTTAGCTCTGCACCGGGCTTTTTAATTTGGCTACTACTCCCGGTAATAGCTATGGCACTAATTTATTGTTTATCTGATTTTGTTTTGTGGCAGTTGGGCATTAATATCGCAGTGCTTTTAGTGTGCTTTGGTTGTGCTAAGCAGCGTGCTTTATATAAGTCGTATTTAAATGCGTTAACACGAGATGATGGTACTGCGGCATCATTATATGCATTGCAAATAGGACAAAAACGTACTGAAGGCGAAGAAAACGGTGAAACCTTTGGGCAAACATTGGCGTGGGTGAACTTTAGATTTTACTGTGCGGTTATTTTTTGGTTTGTTGTTTTAGGCGCGCCAGGTGCTGTTTTATATGCGTTAGTGCGTACCTTAGCCGATTTAGTACGAGAAGATCATAAAGTAATATTTGCTAAGCGGTTTAAGCTTATACACAAACTTTTATTTTGGCTCGACTGGTTACCTGCACGTATTACCAGCTTTGGTTATTTAGTAATAGGTAACTTTAATAAAGGCACTAGCTGTTGGCTACGTTACGTACTTAACTTTAAATCTCCAAACCGAGAAGTAGTAACATGTACTGCGCTGGCTGCAGAGCAAGTTGAAAAGCGTTATTACGGCTGTACCTACGAGGCCACTTGTATGATTAAGCTTGTTAAGCGCAATGTATTATTTTACTTAGTACTTATAGCACTACTTACATTATTTGGTGGACTGTCTTAAGTTAATACCTTTTTAATAAAGTACCTTATGCAATGTAAGGTGCTTTAATCTCTTCCTGCAATTTTTAAACACAATAAAATAGAGCTAATATTCTAATTTCTTCTGGTCAGACCAATTGTTTTCATCCTATTAACGTTATAACAATTTTTGTAAATTGCGCATTGTTTAATCTTCGTTCAAAATGCGTTACGCTACTTTAATTGCTCAAGTTACCTGTAAATTGACAGCTAATAAGGTTTTTGATACCGTATTGAAAATTTTTGGTATGACCAATTTACCTTTTGGGTAAATCATACTACTCAAAGCCCCGCTTTATGGGCTCTTGGTATTTATACAACGCGGACGTTGATTCATGTCTTTAAAGATCAAAGCAGCAAAGTTATCTGATGTTATTTTACAGCAACTCGAGAACATGATTCTTGAAGGCTCGTTAGCACCAGGTGAAAAGTTGCCACCAGAGCGTGAACTAGCAAAGCAATTTGAAGTGTCTCGCCCGTCACTGCGTGAGGCAATTCAAAAATTAGAAGCGAAAGGTTTAGTTACGCGTCGCCAGGGTGGCGGCACGTTTGTAAAAAATCAGCTCGAAGAAGGGCTTACTGATCCACTTTTTGATTTGATTAGTAAACACCCTGAGTCGCAGTTTGATTTACTTGAATTTCGTCATGCATTAGAAGGGATTGCTGCTTACTACGCGGCACTGCGCGGGACCAGCAACGATTTTAGCAAAGTGAAAGAAAGCTTTGATAAAATTGCCCTAGTTAATGATGATTTACAGCAAAAAGCAAAAGCAATTAATGCATTTCACTTTAGCGTGGCAGAAGCCTCGCATAATGTGGTGTTACTGCATTTAGTAAGAGGCATGAAAGCGCTGCTTGAGCAAAATGTATTGCAAAATTTAACTGTTTTATTAAAAAAGTCAGATATTAGCAGTCAATTAGCCCAACACAGGCGTTTATTAATGGATGCCGTTATTGACGGTAATCCAGAACAAGCCCGTTTAGCAAGTAATGCGCACTTAGCATTTATAGAAGAAGCACTACTTGAAGCAGGCAAAGAACATTCGCGAATTGAACGTAGTTTAAGACGCACTAAACAAAATTAAGTTAGTACATAACTACTTTGAACACATAAATTAAGTAGCTGTGATATTAAATTAACAATATTCGTATTTTAAACATAAGGAAACCTCCATATGTCTGAAGTCAATAAAATTGACGTAGACGCGCTAGAAACACAAGAGTGGTTACAAGCTCTTGAATCAGTTGTGCGCGAAGAAGGTGTTGAACGAGCTCAGTTTTTACTTGAGCAAGTATTAGAGCAAGCCCGTTTAGACGGCGTTGATATGCCAACGGGTATTACCACGAACTACGTTAATACTATTCCTGTAGATCAAGAACCTGCTTACCCGGGTGATGTAAATCTTGAGCGTCGTATTCGTTCAATTATACGTTGGAACGCGATTATGATCGTTCTACGTGCATCTAAAAAAGATCTCGACTTAGGCGGCCATATGGCGTCTTACCAATCATCTGCTGCATTTTATGAAGTGTGTTTTAACCACTTTTTTAAAGCACCAAATGATGTAGACGGTGGTGACTTAGTTTATTACCAAGGTCATATTTCTCCTGGTATTTATGCACGTGCATTTGTTGAAGGTCGTTTATCGGCTGCACAACTAGATAACTTCCGCCAAGAAGTTGATGGCGAAGGCTTACCATCGTACCCACACCCTAAGTTAATGCCTGAATTTTGGCAGTTCCCTACGGTATCAATGGGCTTAGGTCCTATTTCGTCTATTTACCAAGCACGCTTCTTAAAATACTTAGATGGTCGTGGCTTAAAAGATACTAAAAACCAACGTGTATACGCGTTTTTAGGTGACGGTGAAATGGATGAGCCAGAATCACGCGGTGCCATTTCTTTTGCTGCACGTGAAAAACTAGATAATCTTTGTTACTTAGTTAACTGTAACTTACAGCGTTTAGACGGCCCAGTTATGGGTAACGGTAAAATTATTCAAGAGCTAGAAGGCTTGTTTAAAGGCGCTGGCTGGAACGTAATTAAACTAGTGTGGGGCAGCGGTTGGGATATTCTTCTAGCTAAAGACACAACGGGTAAATTACTACAGTTAATGAACGAAACTGTTGATGGCGATTACCAAACGTATAAAGCTAAAGATGGTGCGTACGTACGTGAAAACTTCTTTGGTCGTTACCCAGAAACAGCAGCACTTGTTGCTGACATGACAGATGACGAAATTTTCGCGCTTAAGCGTGGTGGTCATGAGTCATCAAAATTATTTGCTGCATTTAAAAAAGCAGAAGACACTAAAGGCCGTCCAACTGTAATTCTTGCTAAAACTGTAAAAGGTTACGGCATGGGTGAAGCAGCTGAAGGTAAAAACATTGCGCACCAAGTGAAAAAAATGGACATGTCGCATGTTGCACATTTACGTTCACGCCTTGGTCTTGACGATTTAGTATCTGAAGATCAACTTGCAGAACTACCTTATTTAGAGCTTGAAGAAGGTTCACCTGAGTATAAATACCTACATGCTCGTCGTGATGAACTTAAAGGTTATACACCTAAGCGTATTCCACGTTTTAGTGAAAAACTTACGTTGCCAGAAGTAGACGCATTTAAGCCGCTACTTGAAGAACAAAAACGTGATATTTCTACGACTATGGGTTTTGTTCGTGCACTTAATATCTTATTAAAAGATAAAGGCATTGGTAAAAACATCGTACCAATTATTGCCGATGAAGCGCGTACATTTGGTATGGAAGGTTTATTCCGTCAAATCGGTATTTACAATCCGCATGGCCAAAACTATACGCCACAGGATCGTGATATTGTTTCTTACTACAAAGAAACTGTATCAGGGCAAGTGCTTCAAGAAGGTATTAATGAGTTAGGTGCAATGTCGTCATGGGTTGCTGCTGCAACTTCATACAGCACTAACGATTTACCAATGATCCCATTCTACATTTACTACTCTATGTTTGGTTTCCAACGCGTTGGCGACATGGCATGGATGGCGGGCGATCAACAAGCACGTGGTTTCTTATTAGGTGCTACTGCGGGTCGTACAACGTTAAATGGTGAAGGCTTGCAACACGAAGATGGTCACAGTCATATTCTTGCTAATACGGTTCCTAACTGTATTTCATATGACCCAACTTACGCGTTTGAAGTTGCTGTTATTGTACAAGACGGTATTCGTCGTATGTACGGTGATGACCAAGAAAATATTTACTACTACCTAACGCTTATGAACGAAAACTACCATCAGCCAGCTATGCCAGAAGGCGCTGAAGAAGGTATTCGTAAAGGTATTTATAAGCTTGAAAGTTACGAAGGTAAAAAAGCCAACGTACAGCTATTAAGCTCAGGTACTATTATGACTGAAGTACGTAAAGCCGCTACGATTCTAAGCGAAGAGTATGGCATTGCGTCTGACGTGTTCTCTGTAACGTCTTTCAACGAATTAACGCGTGAAGGTCAAGATGTTGAACGTTTCAACATGCTTAATCCTGAAGGCGAGCAAAAAACAGCATTCATCACAAGCGTATTAAACGACTCTGTGACTGTTGCAGCAACGGATTACATGAAAAACTACGCAGAACAAGCGCGTTCATTCATTCCAAGCAGCAACTACAAAGTGTTAGGTACCGATGGTTACGGTCGTTCTGATAGCCGTGAAAACCTACGTCGTCACTTTGAAGTTAACGCGGGCTACGTTGTTGTTGCTACGTTATCTGAACTTGCTAAACGCGGTGAAGTTGAGAAGTCAGTAGTTGTTGAAGCACTTAAAAAGTTCAACATCGACACTAACAAACTTAACCCACTGTACGCATAAGAGGTTTGCAATGAGTATTGAAATTAAAGTACCAGATATTGGTGACGATGAAGTAGAAGTAACCGAAATATTAGTAAGCGTTGGCGACAAAGTAGATGTGGACCAATCATTATTAAATGTTGAAGGCGACAAAGCATCAATGGAAATACCTGCTTCGCAAGCGGGTACAGTTAAAGAAATTAAAGTAAACGTTGGCGACACCGTTACAACTGGCTCTTTAGTATTTTTGTTTGAAGGCGAGAGTGAAAGCACTGGTGAAGAAAAAGCATCAGCCGCTACTCCAGCTAAATCTGAAGAGGCAGCACCTGCTGCTTCTACAGGTTCTTCAACTAAAGAAGTAACCGTACCAGATATTGGCGATGATGAAGTTGAAGTAACTGAAATCATGGTTGCTGTTGGCGACACCGTTTCAGAAGAGCAATCTATCTTAAACGTGGAAGGCGACAAGGCAGCAATGGAAGTTCCAGCTCCATTTGCCGGTATAGTTAAAGAAATTAAAGTCGCCGCTGGCGATACAGTTAAAACAGGCTCATTAGTGTTTGTTTTTGAAGTAGCAGGAAGTGAATCTGCAGCACCGGCTAAAGAGTCGGCTCCTGTAGAAGCGCCAGCAGCTAGCTCAACAGCAAACGCAGCACCAAGTACTAAAGAAGTTAATGTACCTGATATTGGTGGCGATGAAGTTGAAGTAACTGAAATTATGGTTGCAGTTGGCGATACGGTGGAAGAAGATCAATCAATCTTAAACGTTGAAGGCGACAAAGCTGCAATGGAAGTACCCGCTCCATTTGCAGGTACAGTTAAAGAAATTAAAGTAGCCGCAGGCGATAAAGTATCGACAGGCTCATTAATTTTTGTATTTGAAGTTGCAGGCAGTGCGCCAGCGGTATCTGCACCCACTGAAAAATCAGCACCTGCAGCTGCGGCTAAAACTGAGTCGGCACCGGCTCAAGCGGCACCAGCAAAAGCAAGTAATGAAAGCTTCACAGAAAACAGCGCGTATGCTCATGCATCACCTGTTGTTCGCCGTTTAGCGCGTGAGTTTGGTATTAACCTAGCTAACGTAAAAGGCACTGGTCGCAAAGCCCGTATAGTTAAAGAAGACGTGCAAAACTATGTTAAAAACTTAGTTAAGCAAGTTGAGTCGGGTCAATTATCTGCAGGTAGTAATGCTGGTGGCAGCGAGCTTGGTCTTATTCCATGGCCTAAAGTAGATTTTGCTAAGTTTGGCGAAATTGAAGAGCAAAAGCTGTCTCGTATTCAAAAGCTATCAGGCAAAAACTTACACCGTAACTGGGTGCAAATCCCACATGTTACACAGTTTGACGAAGCTGATATCACAAGCCTTGAAGTATTCCGTAAAGAGCAAAATGTGCTTAGCGAGAAGAAAAAGCTGGGTGTTAAAATTACGCCACTTGTGTTTGTAATGAAAGCAGCTGCAAAAGCACTTGCTGAATTTCCAAAATTCAACTCATCGCTTTCTGCGGACGGCGAAAGCTTAATCCTTAAAAAGTACATTAACATTGGTGTTGCAGTTGATACGCCAAACGGTTTAGTTGTACCAGTGTTTAAAGATGTTGATAAAAAAGGCATTATTGAACTATCACGCGAATTAATGGAAGTATCTGTTAAAGCACGTGACGGGAAGCTTACATCGTCTGATATGCAAGGTGGTTGTTTTACTATTTCTAGCCTTGGCGGTATTGGCGGTACGGCATTTACGCCGATTGTTAATGCACCAGAAGTTGCTATTTTAGGTGTGTCTAAATCTGAAATGAAACCTAAATGGAATGGCAAAGAGTTTGAACCAAAACTAATGGTTCCGCTGTCTATGTCGTACGACCATAGGGTTATTGACGGAGCACTTGCTGCACGCTTTACTGTGACTCTTGCAAGTTACATGAGCGATATTCGCCAATTGGTGATGTAATCGCTGGACAATGAATAGAATCAAATCCCAGCCAGTTGTTTTTAGCTGGGATTTTTAGTATTTGCAATGATACAATCTTTGCACAAATTTGTGATCTGCTCTCACTTTCTGCCTTGCAGAAACATGGCAGTTAAACTTTAGGGCAGTGTCCCGTTCAAACAATTAAGGTAATAGCATGAGCAACGAATTAAAAACTCAAGTTGTTGTACTAGGCGGTGGTCCTGGTGGTTACTCTGCGGCATTCCGCGCTGCTGACTTGGGCTTAGAAGTTACATTGGTAGAATCTCGTGAAACATTAGGCGGCGTATGTCTTAATGTTGGTTGTATTCCTTCAAAAGCACTTTTACACGTAGCTAAAGTGATTGATGATGCAGCTGAAATGTCATCTCATGGTGTTACTTTTGGCGCACCAAAGATCGATCTTGACCAAGTTCGTACTTGGAAAGATTCTGTAGTTGGCCAGTTAACTGGTGGACTAGAGGGCATGGCTAAAATGCGTAAAGTGAAAGTTGTATCTGGTTACGGTAAATTCACTGGCAGCAATACTTTAGTAGTCGAAGGCGAGAAAGACTCTACAACTATCACGTTTGATAACGCGATTATTGCAGCAGGTTCTAAACCAGTTAACTTACCTTTCATCCCACAAGATGACCGTGTAATTGATTCAACTGGCGCGCTAGAGCTTAAAGATGTACCAGAAAAACTACTTGTACTTGGTGGTGGTATTATCGGTCTTGAAATGGGTACGGTTTACCGTGCACTAGGTTCTGCAATTGATGTTGTAGAATTTGCTGACCAATTAGTTCCAGCAGCTGATAAAGACATTATCAAAATTTACCAAAAATACGTAAGCAAAAAATTCAACGTAATGCTTTCAACTAAAGTTGTTGGTGTTGAAGCTAAAAAAGATGGCTTATACGTAACGTTTGAAGGTAAAAACGCACCAGCAGAACCTGTACGTTACGACAAAGTGCTTGTTGCAGTTGGCCGTACTCCAAACGGTAACTTACTTGATGCTGAAAAAGCGGGCGTAAACGTTGATGAGCGTGGCTTTATTAATGTTGATAAGCAATTACGTACTAACGTAAGCCATATTTTTGCAATTGGTGACTTAGTTGGCCAGCCTATGCTTGCGCATAAAGCGGTTCATGAAGGTCATGTTGCTGCAGAAGTTATTTCTGGTCAGAAGCATTTCTTCGACCCTAAATGTATTCCTTCGATTGCGTATACTGACCCAGAAATCGCTTGGGTAGGTGTTACTGAGAAAGAAGCAAAAGAGCAAGGCCTAAAAATTGAAACTGCGGTATTCCCGTGGGCAGCATCTGGCCGTGCTATTGCATCATCTCGTACTGAAGGCTCTACTAAACTTATTTTTGATAAAGAAAGTGGCCGTATAATCGGTGGTGCTATGATCGGTATTAACGCGGGCGAAATGCTTGGCGAAATCGGTTTAGGTATTGAAATGGGTGCTGATGGTGAAGACTTAGCGCTTACTATTCATGCTCACCCTACATTGAATGAATCAATCGGCCTTGCAGCTGAAATTTTTGAAGGTTCGATCACTGACTTACCAAACAAAAAAGCAGTTAAAAAGAAGTAATTTAACTTTTTAGCATTTGTTTGAAAAACCCAACTTCGGTTGGG
>NZ_WTKW01000145.1:0-10188 GCF_011378745.1 Pseudoalteromonas sp. Z1A6 | reverse complement strand
ATCGACTGCACTTAATGACTTTAATAACAATTTAGCCATTCATGGCGACTCTATTTATAACTTAAAGGGATTATTTAGATGAGCATAATAAAGGCCGTAATTATGGTTGGTAAAAGTTTATAGTTAAAAGATCAAACGTATAAAAACAACAAAGCCCGCTAACTAAGCGAGCTTTTTAATATTACTTTTGGATTAACTAAGTACGGACTTAATTAAAACTGAAAACGCATGTTAGCAAAGTACGCATCGTTATCAGAATCATCAGCGTTGTTTTCGTAACCCACCTTTACACCAATATTTTTATTGATGAAGTGTTGAGCACCAAAGCTATAAGTATCTTGCTTATTGTAGTTAGCAAATACAGATGTTGCTTTTGAGAAGTAGTAGTTAGTTTCTGCTACCCATTGGTTTTCTGCATCATCAATGCTTTCGTATTTACCTTCAAAAGTAAGGTAGTTACCTTGCTGTAAATCAATAAAGTATTTAGCAGCTACTGCACGGTAGTCAAAATCGTCGTCTGATGTAAGTGTAACACCTACGTAATCTGTGCTGTTTAGCATGTAGTTGTAAGCTAAATCAAATAATGCGTAATCATCGCCGTCTTTGTTTTCAACTAGTGTTACTTTTGCAAGTAAATCAGGGTTGAAAAAGTAACCACCCGTCAGTTTATAAAGCTCACTGTTAGAACCTGAATCTGGGTCGAGGTTTTCGTAAGATGCGCCAACAACAAATTCATTAATGAAGTATTCACCACCAACTGATGTTAAATCGCCAAAGTCGTCATCAGCGTAGCCACCATATACGTTAGTTTGTTTATTGATGTATTCAAACTGATCGTACGGACCTAAAGTTTTTTTAGGAGATAAGTAGTAAATAGAATCTACAGCAACGGTGTCGTTGTTATCGCTATTTTTATAGCTTAGGTTACTAATTGAATTGTAGCTGTCTGCAGCAGCCGCAGTGCTAGATAATAAAATGCTCGAAATAATAACTGCTAATTTTTTCATTGTAAGACTTCCCTATGTACATTGCTTTTTATGCTCTAGCTGTATTGCTAAAGTCGAGGCACATGCTAACGTTAGGAAACTGAATGAAAACTTAACTAACCAGTTGTATTTATTAAGTTAATTGTAAGGAAGTGTTGTAAACTGTAAAATTAAAGTAGTTGCAACATCTAGTCAACAACTACTTAAAACATGTACCGCAGCTTAAAGCGCGTGTTGGCTAATAATACGATAAACATCGTTAATATTATCGCCAGACTTAAACTCTTTACTAATTGGTGTTGGATCTGAGCCAACCCATATTTTTAGCTCGGCATCTAAGTCAAAATGGCCTGCACTTTCTTTACTAAACTTGGTAATTTTAGAGTAAGCAATACTCACCATTTCCATTTTAGAGCCGGTCATACCTTGCTTATCAATTAAGATTAAGCGCTTATTAGTAAAAATAAACATATCACGTACTACTTTATATGCTTTTTCTACTTGCTCGCCGTCAATTAATGTATTGGCGAGGGTTTTCTCTAAATCAGAATCGTCAACTTCGCTTGCATTACCCATAAGTCCGCTAAGTAAACCCATTATACTTTCTCCTGTTTAAATATTTGATTCTCTAATGTGTGACCATTAACTAACTGCCTGTACTGCCAGTGTTGCTGATGACAAAAATTCAGTAGTGCAATATCAAGTGGATCGCTCGTTGGTTGATACTCAACAACATATTCTTTATGCTGGCTCATATACACTCGGCTCACCCCTGCAATTGCTTGAAGCTGTTGCTCAACATTTTGATAAGCTTCGCTTAGCATTAATGTATAAAAGTGTTTATCAGTATTATTTGTTTTTGTTTGATGCTCGCTTAATACGCCTTTATCTAAATGAAGCACCTGTGAGCATAGTCGCTCAAGCTCAGTTAAATCGTGAGAGCTTAAAATAAACGTAGCCTGTTCACTTAATTCAGATACTAGCTCGCGTACTTCTCTGGCATGAATCGGATCAAGCCCTGCGGTTGCTTCATCAAGCATTACAATTTGTGGCGCGCCAAGAAGTGCTTGCGCTATCGTAACGCGCTTGCGCATACCGTGCGATAAATCCCCCGCACGCTGCTTTGCAATTTCTTTTAAGCCAACCAAGTCAAGTACACGTAGCGCCTCAGTTTGGCTTTGCTTAGCACCCATACCTTGCAGTTTTGCATAAAAAGCGAGTTGCTTATCTATATTAAAACGGGGGTCAAGTTGCGCGTCTTGCGGTAATGCACTTACTTTATTAAATAAAGCAGCGCTCCCTGGCTCATGCCCTAATATTTCAAGGCTGCCTTTACTTGGCGCTATATAGCCGCACAACAAACTAAATAAGGTGGTTTTACCCGCACCATTTGGCCCAACAAGCGCCACTGGCGCACCTTTATTAATCTCAAAGTCCACATTATTAAGCGCAAGTTTTGCACCATACGATTTACTCAAACCGCTGGCTGTAATTAATGGTCTCATAGTGAGCTCCTTGCAAAAATACGTTGAGCAACGCTTAGTAACACCGCAGTTTGCACAAGGGGAATAGCCACAGCGCTTAGCAATGGTAAATTTTGCCCGGCTAATAACTCTATTTGCACACCCGGAAATAAATAATCAAGCAGGCCTAATGCGGGTATTTGCCATTGCAATATACCAACTACAATACCGCCTGCTGCAAAGTATAAAATTGCCAATACAATAGATAAACGCGATGAGCGAGCAAAGGTATTTATTAACGTCATAAGTGCTACAAATGGACATAAAGTAACAACCAATATTAAAAATATAGAAAGCGCACGAGCAAAACCACCAGCCAGTAAACTAGGATCTCTAAACCCTAGTACAGCAAGCGTGGCCACAAGCGTTATACCCACTAAACACGCTAATACCGCTAATTGCCCTAAAAAACGACCAAATAGTATTTCAAAGCGAGTGGAGCGCAGTGATAAAAACCGAAGTGTGCCGCGCTCTCTATCGCCTACCGTTTGGTCGCTACAAATAAATAAACCAAAAACGGGAAAGCTATACAGGGCTATTAACCAGTACATAGCAAATTCGGCCTCAGGCCAATCCAATAATTTACTTAAACCAATAGAACCTGATATATCACGGGCTATTTGCTCAAAATCGGGCGCACTTACAATGCCTACTGCCTGCCCTATTGGGTAGCGCAGTATTATTAGCCACACCAATGCAAAGGCAGCTAATGCAATAAGTCCACGTTTAGTTAAAAACATACGTACAAGCTCAAATCCCGCTATTTGCGTTAATCGCCCTACGTTTATCGGTAATGGTGTTGCCATTGACTATCCTTAATGACTTTTTATTTTCTGTGTATTTATCCACACTAAGTGTAAACACCTTGAATTACCAGCAAAAAAAAGCTCACCTATAGTGAGCTTTGTAACAATACATTTAAATGTAACAGCATAAATTGCGATATAAATTATAAATGCTGCTTATAAACCTCAAGTGCTTGGCTTAAATCGCTAATTAAATCTTCAACATCTTCAAGGCCAATATGCAGGCGAATAACCGGGCCTAAATCCCAACCTGTATTTGAACGCAGCCCTTTCATAGTTAAATTAGCCGTTACTAAACTTTCAAAACCGCCCCACGAAAAGCCCATTTTAATATGCTCAAGGCTATCTAAAAATGCATCAATCGCTTTTTGATTACCGGTTTTCATCACAAATGAAAACAACCCATTACTGCCATCAAAATCACGTTTAAAAAACTCATGCCCTGGGCAGGTTTCAAATGCAGGGTGGCGAATATGATCAACAAGCTCATGTTGTTCAAGCCATTTAGCTACTTCTATTGCTGCTTTTTCATGTTGATTCAAACGCACACCCATTGTACGCAGGCCTCTAAGCGCTAAATACGCATCATCGGCACTGGTACATTGCCCTAGTAAGTACGAGTTTTCGCGCAAGGTTGGCCAGTACTTTTTATTAGCAACAGCCACACCCATCATCACGTCTGAATGGCCGACAATATACTTCGTTGCAGCCTGAATACTAATATCAACACCGTGCTCTAGCGGACGATAATGCAAACCGTTGCCGTAGGTATTATCAAGTATGGTCATTACGCTATGCTCATTGGCTACTTTTACCATAGCAGGCACATCTTGCACTTCCATCGTAATAGAACCTGGAGATTCTAAAAACAATACTTTGGTATTTGGCTGAATGTAGTCTTTAATACCTGCGCCAATGGTTGGCGGGTAGTAGGTTGTTGTAATGCCCAGCCCCACTAAAATTTTATCGCAAAAATCGCGAGTTGGTTCGTACACGTTATCAACCATTAAAATATGATCACCGGTTTTTAAAAACGATAAAAATACTTGGCTAATCGCCGCCGCGCCACAAGGGTATAGTGCACACCCTTCGCCGCCTTCAAGTTCTGTAATCGCTTCTTGTAGCGCAAAGTGTGTTGTTGTTCCCCGGCGCCCATAAAATAACGTTTTATCGCCACGGGTTTTAGCAGCTTCTTTTAAATCTGCTACAGTATCAAATACAATGGTAGATGCACGCTGTACAACGGGATTTACTACGCCATGTGTATAGGCTTTTTTGCGCCCTGATGATACCAGCTGAGTGTTTTTATTACTTTTACTCGACATTGTTAATCCTTAAGGGTTTGTGCGCCAATGCTCAATTAAATAACGAGAGATAGAGTCGGTTCTAGGCAGCTTTAAATGCTCCCCTTCTTCGTGCCAATTACCAAATTGCTCTAAGTCTTCACGACTAAACCATTTTGCATCGTCTAGCTCTTCTTTATCTACGTTAATTTCCTCAGATGTCGCCTCTGCAAAAAAACCAAGCATAATTGACGATGGGAACGGCCATGGCTGAGATGCAACATAACGTACGTTATCAACCTCTATGCCTGCCTCTTCTTTAACTTCACGCGCAACAGCTTGTTCCAGTGTCTCCCCTGGGTCTACAAATCCAGCAAGCGACGAATACATACCAATAGGCCACGCAGCTTGACGACCTAATAAACAGCGTTCTACTCCGTCAGCAAAGACTTTAGTAACGACCATAATTACCGCAGGATCGGTACGCGGGAATGTAGGATGCTTACAGTTTTCGTTTTCACATACACGAGAATGCCCTGCTTCCACTGAACGGTTTTTACTACCGCAGCGCCCACAAAAACGGTGCGTTGCATGCCAATAACATAACCCTCTCGCAAGGGCGGCTATTGAGGCATATTTAATGGTTACTTGAGGCCCATATTGGCGAATATCAAAAAACTGAGCGCCCTCTATTAAAGGCGCAAGTACGCTTTCATCCAGATCAGAAACATCCAATGCAAACACACCATGTTTAGCATTGTTTAAACCAACAAAAATAGCACTCGTTAAATCTAAATGCGCCACTTGTTGATACGTTAAATAGCTTACTTTAGGGGTATCTTTAATAAATAGGGTTTGATTATTTTTAACTAAAACCCATTTACTTTGCGCCGACATTTGCGCTTTAAGCCACGATGGGTCTTTACGAAAATTTGAGCCTCTGTCTAGTGGCATGTTGCTGTAATGAAGCATGTAAGTCCTTGGTAACTCGTTATGCTTTAAAATTACCATAATCATTTAGCAAACCCAATTGATTACAGTAATAAAAAAAGCCTATATAAGGCTTAATTCATCTATTACGGCTTTGTATTAAAATCTCTCATGTTGCAGGCACTTAGCTTGCACCTTTTTAACTATTTTTTGCTGTTAAAGGAGCAAGGTATTATCAATTAAATGAAATTGCTCAGCGCTTTGTTTTAATACCTCTGCAGTTAACCGGTCAGCACCGTAAACATCGCACGGTACATTATATTGATTTTTTAAATGCCCAAGTAACAAAGCAAAGTCACCATCGCCAGAGAGCAAAATAACCTTATCAAGGCTTTTACCCTGCTCTAACATGTCTATTGTTATACCTACATCCCAATCGCCTTTAGCACTTCCATCACGGCGTTGAATAAATGGCTTTAGCTTTACGTCAAAACCAATCGCACGCAAAATATTTTGAAACTGATTTTGCTTTTCATCTCCTCGATAAATAGCGTACGCAAAAGCACACTCAATATTGTATTGCGCCTGCATTACCCGCCAAAACGCATTGTAGTCAAAGTTTTTTCCGTAACTCTCGCGGCACGTGTAATAAATATTTTGCACATCAACAAAAATACCTACGCGTGGTTTCGTGCTTTGCTGCTCGTTTTGTAAAGTCATTTAGTGTCCTAGTGAGGATTAATAGCAATTAAAGTAACGTTATAAAATAAGTGTACCTTGCAATTTATATTTAAGTAACCTAAATTAGTTACTTACCCATATGTAACCGATATTGGTTACATATTAAAAAGTAACCATTTTGAGATTTTTATGATTGGTGTAATCAGCGGCGATATTATTAAATCGCAAACAATCCCTAAGCAGCAATACGATGCCATGCTTTATCAACTAGAGCAAAGTTTGCGAAACATTTCGGGGGAGCAAACACTTTGGAACATATACCGAGGCGACGCCTTTCAATTACAGGTTAATAATCCTGAGCATCTTTTTAAAAATGCCATATTGGTATATTTGCACCTTAAATCGTCAGGTTATGAGCTACGCCAAAGCTTGGCGCTTGGGCAAATAGATAACCCACGCAGCGATATAAAAACAGCAACCGGTTCTGCTTTTACCCTTTCAGGGCAAGGCCTTGATAAAATAGGTAATCAACGCTTTGTTTTTAATATTAACGAGCAGCAGCTCGATGAAAGCTTAAATATTAATTTAGCCTTTGCTGACGTATTGCTCACTAAAATCACACAAAAACAAGCAAATGCCCTGTATGTTTATTTAACCTCGCCAGACAACAGCCATGCGGCACTGGCTAAAGAGCTTAAAACAAGTCGCGAAAATGTAACAAAACTACTAAATTTAGCGCACTACCAACTTATAGAGCGCTTTATTAAGCACACACAACACGTTATAAAAAATATAATTAAAGGAGGTGAATAATGGAGTTTTCACTTTTACTGGTCGCGCTTATTATTGGCCACTTACTCGCTGATTTTTACTGGCAACCTATGAGTTGGGTAAACGACAGAAACACCCGTCACTTTAAAGCCAGTAAGCTTTATTTTCATGTACTTGTGCATGGTGTAACAAGTGCACTCATTATTACCGTGTGGGAATACACATTCGGGTGGCAACAACTAAGCAGTGTTTTAATTGCCACGGCGAGCATTATGTTGAGCCATTACTTTATTGATATAGCTAAATCGTATTCTAATAAAGGCGTGGTGCCTTTTTTACTTGATCAAATAGCGCACATACTCGTTATTATTGCGCTCAGTATTTGGCTAACTGATAACAATAGCTTTATGACAGCAATTAATAATATGCTCACTGATCCCAAAATACTGTGGGTGGTATGCGGTTATTTAATTATTTTAAGTCCTAGCGCCGTATTTATAAGAATGATGTTAGAGCGTTTAACAAGTAACTTTTCAAGTACTGGTAGCTTACCACTTGCAGGGCAAAGCATAGGTATGCTTGAGCGCGTACTTATGCTGAGCTTTATATTGCTTGACCAATTTGCAGGGCTTGGCTTTTTACTTGCGGCAAAGTCAGTATTTAGGTTTGGCGATTTAAGTGCAAGCAAAGATAAAAAACTTACCGAGTACGTTATGCTCGGCACACTACTTAGCGTAAGTGTTACTTTATTTGTCGGCTTGGGTATTAACTATTTAATCAGGTAGGCAATACAGTAAGTACAAATTACAGACAATAAAAAACGCGCTACTTCTATCGATTAAAAAGAAGGGAGCGCGTTTTTTGTATCAACCTTTAATCAAGTTCTAAATTAATTAAACGCCAACACAATCATTAATAATGATTAATCGTTATTTGTGCGACGTCGACGTTGGCCATTACCACCAACAGATTCACGCTTTGCCCATGGGTTTTGCGCGTTATCATCTGTTTTAGCTGCTGGCTTTTTAGAACCACCACGGCGTGGGCCGGTGCCATTACCACCATTGTTCGGCTTTTTGCTGTTAGGCTTGCTGCTATCAGATTTAGGCTTATTAAAAGGCTGCTTTTTCTTAGGCTTTTTAGACGGCAGTGGGCGAGCATCTAATGCGCGCTCTGCTACTGGGTTAATAGGCTCAAAACCGTCTTCTTCAGCACGTGGGATAAGCTCACCAATAAAGCGTTCAATACCGTATAAATCAACAGCATCTTCTGTTGTTACAAACGAAATAGCATGACCCGACGCACCAGCACGGCCTGTACGGCCAATACGGTGAACGTAATCTTCGTATACGTTTGGTAAGTCGTAGTTAACAACATGCGGTAATTCAACAATGTCTAAACCACGTGCAACAATATCGGTAGCTACTAATACGCGTACTTCACCACTTTTAAAGCCATCAAGTGCTTTAACACGTGCGCCTTGTGACTTATTACCATGAATAGCCGCGCCTACAATGTCATCGCGCTCTAGTTGTTTAACTAAGCGGTTAGCACCGTGCTTTGTACGGCTAAACACTAACACTTGTTGCCAGTCGTTAGTGCGAATCAAGTGGCTTAGCAATGCTGTTTTACGTGTTTTATCTACCGCGTAAACACACTGAGTAACACTTTTTGCAGTGGTATTTTTTGCAGCAACTGAAATTTCAACAGGGTCATTAATTAACCCTTTTGCTAATGCACGAATTTCATCTGAAAATGTAGCCGAAAACATCAAGTTTTGACGTTTAGCAGGCATTTTAGCAATTAAGCGTTTAATGTCGTGGATAAAGCCCATGTCTAACATGCGGTCAGCTTCATCGAGTACAAGCACTTCAACGCTATCAAATTTAACTGCATTTTGATTATGTAAGTCGATTAAACGACCCGGCGTTGCTACTAAAATATCAACACCTTTACGAAGACGCTGCATTTGTGGGTTAATTTTAACGCCACCGTAAACTACAAATGAGCTCACATCTGAATGCTTAGCGTACTCTTCAACGTTTTCGCTTACTTGCAAAGCAAGCTCACGTGTAGGCGTTAAAATAAGTGCACGTACGTGGTTACTTTTAGCTTTAGGGCCTGACGACAAACGCTCAATAAGTGGTAATGTAAAACCCGCTGTTTTACCTGTACCTGTTTGCGCTGCTGCCATAACATCACGGCGTTCAATAATTGCAGGAATTGCTTGAGCCTGAATCGGCGTTGGCGTTTCATAGCCCTTTTCTAAAACCGCATTAACCAAAGACTGTGATAAACCTAAACCTTCAAAACTCATATAAACTCTCTTTTAAATTAGGCTACGTTAGCCAGTTGCGCGCATTATACCTGTAGTAGCTAAGAATGCATGCCATTATTTACGTTGCGGGCAATTGAGCATAGCTTAATAAAATTAAACCGGTGATCAAGTTGCTTAAAAATGCAAAAAACGGCCATGGGCCGTTTTATATTTATACTTAATTACTTTAAGTATAAGAGTTACTTAACACCTAACTCGCGTAAACGTTCTTGCAAGTAGCTATCTGCCGTGTAGCGCTCTGAAAGCACAACATCTGGATGCGGATGTAAAAATAACGGTAGTGAAATACGCGATTTAGTAGATGCTTTACCCGTTGGGTTAATCACGCGATGAATTGTCGATGGGAAATACCCGCCCGACGCTTCTTGTAGCATGTCGCCGATATTAATAATTAAGCTGCCAAAATCACATGGCACGTCTAACCAACCGCCATCTGTTTTTTGAACTTGTAAACCAGGCTCATTAGAAGCTGGTAATACCGTTAATAAATTAATATCACCGTGAGCAGCAGCGCGAATAGCACCTGGCTCTTCATCACCCGTCATTGGTGGGTAATGTAGGATACGTAACAATGTTTGCTCAGAACCGGCAATCATATCTTTTAAATCAATCGAAAATTTAGCGCGAACATCAGCTGGCGCTTCAGCCTGAACCCAGCTTAGTAAAGTACCAGCAAATTCACTCGCTAAACGGTAGTATTCACGTACATCAGCTTCGAGCTCTGCAGGAACACGGCCTTTAGGGTACACATGAAAGTACTCTTTAATGTCTTTTATTGTAAAGCCTTTCGCTACTTCAGATACTGAAGGCGGAAAATAACCATCTTGAGTTTCTTTAGAGAATAAAAAGTCCTGCTTTTGCTCTGAGTTA
>NZ_WTKW01000144.1:0-10221 GCF_011378745.1 Pseudoalteromonas sp. Z1A6 | reverse complement strand
GTAAAATTAACTTTTTTGTTTACGGTGCTTTTTATTCATACGCTTTTGCATTTTAGCAAATTTCTCTTTTTGCTCAGCGTTAAGTACTTGCATTACTTGGTGCTGCGTTTTTAGTTTAATTAAACCAAATTGTTCACCCTTTTCATGGCGTTCGTTTAACAATTCTTTTGCTGCATTTTCATCAAATGTTGCCGCCGAAAGTAATGTATCCATTTTTGCTTTATGCGCTTCACGCATCGCTTTACGGGCTTCTTTATTGTCGCCACGTAATGCTTTCATTTGTGTTTTTTGCGCTTCAAAAATAGCCTTTAGCTTAGTTTGCTGCTCATCTGTTAGGTTTAATTTTTCAACGCCGCGATCAGAAAGTAAAAAACGAGCTTGAGAATGGCCTTGCTTATGCCCGTCGCCTTTAGCTAATACGCTACCAGCACCAAGAGTTGCTGTTGCTAAGCCACAGATAAGTACTAATTTTGAAAGTGTGTTTAATTTAGTCATAATCATTACCTTAATATTGGGTTGGTTGTGGCTGCTAAGCCAGTGAGTTAACTATACCTAACTCAACGCAAAGTAACGCAAAGCAGTGTAAAGGTTGTGTAAAGATTCACCTTTGCACTATTTAGCGGGTAAAATAACGCTATAAACAACTCTAAGGGTTTGTAAATGAAACTATTAATGATTGATGACGATACGGGCCTTTGTGAGCTATTAAGTGAATATTTAACTGCCCAAGGGTTTGAAATACAAAGCGTACACGACGGTGAGCAAGGCCTTAAACTAGCACAAGCGAACGATTACGCACTTATACTGCTAGATGTAATGCTACCAACGCTAGATGGCTTTGAAGTACTTAAACAGCTTAGGCAAACAAAACTCACACCGGTAATAATGCTTACTGCAAAAGGTGAAGACTTTGACCGTATTTTTGGTTTAGAGCTCGGCGCTGATGATTATATTCCAAAGCCTTTTAATCATCGTGAATTACTAGCCCGCGTTAAAGCAATAACACGCCGTATAGAACACATTAATAGTTTAAATGCTGCTGCAACGAGTAAGTTACTAGTGAATGGTATTACCGTTAACCTAGCTGCGCGAGAGGCCTCAATAGACGGCTCTACATTAACCCTTACTGGTACAGAGTACGAAATACTTACGCTATTGTGTAAAAATGCAGGCGAAGTGGTTAGCAAAGAGCAAATTAGCGAAGAAGTACTGGGTAGGCGTTTAGCCTCATTCGACCGCTCTATCGATATGCATGTTAGTAATATTCGTAAAAAAATAGCAGAACATATTACAGGCGAGCGAATTAAAACGATGCGAGGTACAGGTTATGTCTTTATCCAAGGCGAATAAAAGCACTTACTTTGCGTGGTTAAAACACCCTGGGCATTACCTGTTTTTTAAAATATTTATTTGGTTTTGGTTAACTATAATTGGCACTGTAGCAGCGCTTATATTTTTAAGTAATATTACCGCTATTAATGCGGTATCTAACGAGCCACTTTATGGCCCGATGAAAAAAAACTTAATATATACCGCCAAAAGTATTGAGCGGACTGCTATTAAACATAAGCGCAGCCTAAGTGATGTATTAGTACACCCTCGCCTCTCAAAGCGTAAACTTTTATACTTAAGCGCAGCTCAAAGCGAAGACTCTCTTAGTAGTAAAGAGGTGCCTGATAGCATCGATTTAAGTTTATTAAACTTCACTCAAAATATGTCACCGCAAATTATTTTCACTGAAAAATACCAAGCCTTCGGCCCTGTTAATATAAACGTGCCTGAAGGGAGTTTTTATCTTTATGAAATAGATATTAACCATCAACCACCGCTAATAATGCGCTTTAAGCTAATGCCTAATTGGATGAAAATAGTCATCGCGATTGTTGCCTCTCTTATTTTAAGCTTTGTATTTAGCCGTAACTTAATAGCTCCTATAAATAGTCTTAAAAAAGCCGCTATTAAATTATCTGCAGGTAACTTAAGTGCAAGAGCCGATATTTCTGTAAACCGAAAAGATGAGCTAGGAATACTTGGGCGAGATTTTAACAGCATGGCCAATCAGTTAGAGCTTTTAATTAGCTCGCAAAAGCGCTTATTAGCCGATATATCGCATGAGTTACGCTCGCCTCTTACACGTTTAAAAATGGCTACCGGCCTTGCACAAATGCAAGCTAACGACGCTAGCCAATCATATTTATTACGCATAGAAAAAGAAGCAAATCAGCTTGATAAAATGATTGCCGACGTACTGCAAGTGTCTCGCTTAGAGGCCAAAAGCCAAGCGCTTTCACTACAAAAACAATCATTACAAATAATTGTTGATCATGTACTTAACGATGCGCAGTTTGAAGCAAAACAAAATAATAAGCAGCTAAATATAATAGGCGCTGTAGACGTAAATATTGATTGTGATGAAAGTCTTATTGCCAGTGCACTTGAAAACCTACTTCGCAACGCCATTAAATACGCAAATAATACGATTAGCATTACTCTAAAGCATGCTGATGCCATTTATATAGAAATATGTGACGATGGCTCTGGTGTACCAAATGAGCAACTAAGCAAGCTTTGCGAACCCTTTTTTAGGCAGTCTGATGCGCGCGACCGCGTAAGTGGTGGCACGGGTTTAGGGCTCGCTATTGCTAAAAATGCTATTACTGCGCATGGCGGTGAATTAGTGTTATCTAATAAAACAGAGGGTGGACTTTGTGCTAATATCACGCTGCCATTAATAAAAGAGTAAACCATGTTTTATAGTAGTGAGCGTGAGCTTAAAAGTAATCAAATAACAATTAATAACTTTTATAAAAACACGCTAATTAAAGCTTATTTAGATACGCCTAACGGGGAATTATTTTATGCTTATGCCATACCTGAAAAAGCTCAAACTGCCATTGTTATCAGTTCGGGGCGCCTTGAAGGGTTAGATAAATATAAAGAGTTGTTATGGGAGTTGTATAACAATAATTTTGCCATATTCATAGCCGATCACCAAGGACAAGGCCGCTCTTATCGCCACTTAATAAATAAGCATAAAGGCCATGTTAATGAATTTAAAGATTATAGCGCAGACCTAAATTTATTTAATACACAAATAGTGGATACTCATTGGCAAGGTAAAAAGGTGTTAGTGAGTCATTCAATGGGCGGCGCCATAGCATTTGATTATCTTGCGCATTTTGAACACAATTTTAGTGGCGCGTTTTTATCAGCGCCTATGCTTGATATTTATACAAAAAACACACCAAAACCTTTAGCTAAATTAATAGCCAGTACCGCTACCCTTTTGGGTCAAAAAGACAACTACGCGCTAGGGCAAACCGATTATATACCCGATGAGTTTGCTACAAATGTATTAACCAGCAGTCCAGTGCGTTACGAGCTATTTAGGCAAACATATCAAGAAGAGCCATTACTACAGCTGGGCGGTGTTACTTACGGCTGGTTAAATGCAACGTTTGCATTTATAACCTCGGTGGATAATTTAAGCGTGACTATCCCACTTTATATTGCCAGTGCGCAAAACGACGAAGTAGTCGATAACAATGCCCAATATAAATTAGCAAACAGGCACGCAAATACAGTACTTAAAAGCTTTGAAGGCGCTAAACACGAACTGTTTTTTGAACGTGATGAAATACGCGAGCCATTGCTTAAAAGCTTGTATCAGTTTTGTGAGTCGGTGACGGCTTAACAAGTACCGACAAAGGGTCGAGGTGGATCAGTATATCTACCTCAGACTCAAAACGTTCTTTAAGCATTGCCTCTACTTCATCAGCTACGTTATGAGCACGTATTAAACTTAAGTTATCATCAAGCTCTAAGTGCATTTGAATAAACTTAACTTTTCCGCCTTGGCGAGTACGAATATCATGTACACCGTGTACATCTGCATGGGCTCTGGCTATATCAAATATGCTTTGCTTTTCATCATCTGGAAGTTCTTTATCCATTAAATGATCGGCGCTATCGCGAGCAATATCCCAGCTGTTATAAAGTAAGTAACCCGCTACACCTATCGCAAAAACAGGATCGGCATACAACACACCATAATAAGCTAACAAAATAGCTAATAGCACAGCGGCATTTAATATTAAATCACCTTTGTAATGTACTGAGTCGGCTTTTATAGCAATTGAATCGGTATACTTAACCACCTTGTTTTGTACAAATACAATGACCAGCGTACACGCAATAGCAAAAATACTTACCCACACACCTAATAAAGAATGGCTTAACTGTATAGGGTTAAATAATCGCTCAATACCATGAAAAGCAAGTAGGCAACCTGAGCCTGCAATAAACGCAGCTTGTCCAAGCCCTGCAAGTGCTTCGGCTTTACCGTGTCCAAACCGGTGATCGTCATCTGCTGGGCGCAGTGCGTAACCTAACACTAAAAAACTCATGGCGGTGGCAGTAATATCCATTAACGAATCAGTTAACGAGCCAAGCATTGAAGCCGAGCCAGAAGCCAGCCATGCCCATGTTTTTGCGCCAATCATTAAACTAACCATTACCATGGTAACAATGCTTGAAGTTTTAACCCAAAATTCGTAGCTACGGTTATGCACGTTTTAATCCGATAATTAGGAGTACTCAATAGTGTGAGTATATCATTTTTTTAAAAGGTTTCGTGTATACTGCCCTTCGTCAAACTACAGATTATTTTATAAGGCTCATTATGCTGGATATTGTTTTATACCAACCTGAAATACCGCCTAACACTGGTAATATTATTCGCCTATGTGCCAATACCGGCTATGCATTACATTTAATTGAGCCGTTAGGTTTTGAGTGGGACGATAAGCGCGTGAAACGTGCAGGACTTGATTATCATGAATTTAGTCATGTTCAACGCCATGCCTCATTTGAAGATTACCTTGAAAAATGTAAACCAAAAAAAATATATGCATGTACAACCAAAGGTAGTCAGTTTCACCATGAAGCAAGTTACGAAGCGGGTGACTGCTTGGTATTTGGCCCAGAGACTCGCGGCCTGCCTGACGATATGATCCAAGCACTGCCAAAAGAGCAGCGTGTGCGTATTCCTATGCAAGCCAATAGCCGCAGCATGAACTTGTCAAACGCAGTAGCTGTGTTTGTCTACGAGTCTTGGCGCCAGTTGGGTTTTCCTAACGCGCAGTAAATAGCTTTGAGCTAAACAACAAAAACCGACATAACGTCGGTTTTTTAGTTTTATAAACGCTTATAAAATTATTCAGAACGTTGATCTCGGCCTAATAGCGCCATTGCAGCTTCTTTCATATCTTTATTTTCATAAAGCACTTTATAAATTTGCTCGGTAATCGGCATTTCTACACCGCTACGCTGCGCTAATAAATACACTTCTTTGGTATTTCTAAAGCCTTCCACTACTTGACCAATTGACTCAATAGCAGCATCGACGCTTTCGCCTTTACCCAGCGCTAAACCAAATCGACGATTACGTGATTGGTTATCTGTACACGTTAGTATTAAATCGCCAAGGCCTGCCATTCCCATAAAGGTTTCTGGCTTAGCACCAAGAGCGCAACCTAAACGAGTAAGCTCTGCAAGGCCTCGGGTGATAAGTGCGGTACGCGCATTAGCGCCAAAACCAACACCGTCCGAAATACCGGCACCAATGGCAATTACATTCTTAACCGCACCACCGAGCTGTATACCAATAAAATCATCATTGTTATACACACGGAATGAGCGACCACAATGAAGTAAATCAGCAAGCTGCTGAGCAAATTCAGGTGACGTAGAAGACACTGAAATAGCTGTAGGTGAACCCATCGCCATTTCTTTTGCAAACGTAGGACCCGACAGTACCGCAAGTGGAATATCATCACCTAATTCTTGCAAAGCCACTTCTTGTAACAAACGTCCAGTATTAGGCTCAAGCCCTTTAGTTGCCCACGCTACTTTAGCACCGTCTTGCAATGCAGGTTTAATCTGCGCAAGTGTGTCGCCAAAAGCATGGCTTGGCACAACAACAAGTACAATAGCGCTGCTAGCAACGGCATGTTGTAAGTTAGCTTCAAGAGTAAGCGTGTCTGGAAAAGGAGCATCAGGTAAGTAACGTTGATTTTTCCGCTCAGCTGCAAGCGTGGCAACGTCGTCGCTATTTCTTCCCCAAAGTGTCACGTGGTGACCATTTCGGGCTAAACAAATAGCAAGGGCGGTGCCGTAAGACCCCGCCCCTAATACAGTAACAGCTGTAGTTGCTGTACTCATAAGTTATGCGTCTGCTGAAGCCTGGTCAGCTTGCGCAGTACGTTGTTGCATGTATTGTGCAAATAACGCATCAAAGTTAACTGGCGCAAGGTTAAGCTGTGGAAAAGTACCACGGTTAACAAGATTTGAAACAGCTTCACGTGCATATGGGAACAACACGTTAGGACAAAATGCACCAAGCATGTGTGCAAGTTGCACTTCTTCAACTTCAGCAATAGTAAAAATACCTGCTTGTTGAATTTCACATAAGAACGCAGTTTCTTCACCAAGAGAAGCAGTTACAGTTAGTGCTAAAACAACTTCAAATACACCTTCGTCTAGTTTGTTAGAGCGTGTATCTAAGTCTAGCTTAACTTCTGGCGTCCATTCTTTTTGAAAAATGGCCGGAGAGTTTGGCGTTTCAAACGATACATCTTTAGTGTAAATACGTTGAATAGTAAATTGTGCACCGGCTTCTGCAGCTGCTACGTTTTGATTTTCTTCGTTCATTGTTATTCCTAACTTGTTCGTTATTATAATTAAATTAAGCGTTTAACTTAGCGTCAAGTTTACCTTGCGCTTCAATAGCCATCATGTCGTCGCAGCCACCGATATGTTCATCATTAATAAATATTTGCGGTACTGTGCTTGCGCCACCAGCTTTAGTAATCATTTCAGCACGTAGCTCTGGTTGTACACCAATATCATAATTAGTGTATTCAACGCCTTTGCTATTTAAAAGCGAAAGAGCACGCTGACAAAATGGACAATACGCCTTGGTGTATAAAACAACATTACTCATAATAAATCCTCTATCGGCCTAGCTAAACTGATTAGCGACCTGTTGTAGTTGGTAAGCTGGCAGATTGCCACGCACCCATGCCACCTGCTAATAAGTAAACTCGTTCAAAACCAGCTTTACTCATAGCGGCTGCAGTACCTTGGGCAGTCATACCTGTAGTACATACAACTATAATGGGTTTAGTCTTGTACTTTTCAAGGCTTGAAAAGTCAGATTTTTTCGCATTCTCTGGGCTTAAGTGCTCAGCGCCAGAAATACGCCCTGCATTAAACTCTTTTTGCGCACGTATATCGATTACTTGGCCGTCATCACGGTTAATAAGTAACGTAAGCTGCTGAGAATTTATTTGACGAACAGCTGAAAACTTACTTTTTATCCAGCCACTAACAATAAGGAAAACAATACCAACCCAAGCAAGGCTTAAAATGGGATGATTTGTAATAAATTCAATATATTGATCCATTCTACTTCCACTATGAAATTATGTTTTAAACCTAGGGCGTGTTGGCCTTTGTGGATTGAAATTTGTTCAATCTAGGGGCGATTAAATCGCGGCGCGAGATTTGTAACCTAGTGGGCTAAGTAAAAACCGAGCAACAAAGAGGTAATAGTCCCTAGAAAGAACCCAACGGGCAGCGTATGTTTGGTATTTATGCTACGTTATCGCCTATTTATGGGGAGTAACCACACTTCATAGGCTCTGCCTTGCATAAAAACCAAACACACTGCTGCAAATTCAACCACCAAAGTGCAACACGCCCTAATATTTTAGGTATTTTGTACTTTAGCCACGCAAGTATACCCAAACCAACCTAAAATGCGAGTTTAGGAGCACTTAGAGACGTTTAAAAAACAATAAAGCCCCCCATATATAAAGTAAGTGAAAAAAATTAATATCTTGTTTTCAATGCTGATCCTAGCTTAAAAACACGGTATGCTAAAACTACGCTAATAAACCTTTTTAGGTGCACAGTATCCATCAACAGATACTAATTTTCAGGAGCTATTATGACAGAGCATAAAAAACCACTGGTATTAATGATTTTAGACGGTTGGGGATACCGCGAAGATACGCAGAGCAATGCTATTCTTGCAGCTAACACACCGGTATTAGACAATTTATGGGCAACACGCCCTCACACATTAATATCAGCTTCGGGTTTAGATGTGGGTCTTCCTGATGGCCAAATGGGTAACTCTGAAGTTGGCCATGTAAACTTAGGTGCTGGGCGCATCGTTTATCAAGATTTTACTCGTATCACCAAAGCAATTAACGATGGCGAATTTGATTCAACACCAGCCTTAGTTGAAAACATAGATAAAGCCGTAAAAGCAGACAAAGCCGTTCACATAATGGGACTTTTAAGCCCAGGTGGCGTACATAGTCACGAAGATCACATTGTTGCTAGTATAAAACTGGCTGCAAAACGTGGCGCTAAAGAAGTTTACTTTCATGGCTTTTTAGATGGCCGCGACACACCTCCACGTAGCGCTAAAGCATCAATCGAACGTATTGAAGCATTGTTTAGCGAACTTAAATGCGGTCGTTTAGCGTCACTTATTGGCCGTTATTACGCAATGGACAGAGACAACCGCTGGAACCGAGTAGAAAAAGCTTACAATGTAATAGCGCTAGCCGAAGGCGACTTTAATTTTGATAACGGCGTAGAGGCACTTAATGCAGCATACGGGCGCGACGAAAACGATGAGTTCCTAGCTGCTACAACTATTACACCAACAGGTGCAGAGCCAGCCGCAATTAACGATGGCGACACTCTAATTTTTGCCAACTTTAGAGCAGATAGAGCCCGCGAAATTACTCGCGCTTTTGTTGAGCCTGACTTTGATGGATTCGCAAGAAAAAGAACACCAAAGCTTAGCGCATTTGTAATGATGACAGAATACGCAGCTGATATAGATGCTCCTGTCGCCTTTGGTTCAACACCGTTAGTAAATGTACTTGGTGAGTGGTTTGAAAAAAATAACAAAACACAGCTTCGTATTTCAGAAACCGAAAAATACGCACACGTTACGTTTTTCTTTAGTGGCGGGCGCGAAAGCGAATTTGAAGGCGAAACACGCGAACTAATTCCTTCGCCGCAAGTTGCAACTTACGACTTACAACCTGAAATGAACTCAGAAATGCTGACCGACAAGTTAGTAGCTGCAATTAAAAGCGGTAAATACGATGCTATTATTTGTAACTACCCTAACGGCGATATGGTTGGTCACTCAGGTGTATTTGAAGCCGCTGTTAAAGCCTGTGAAGCGGTAGATAGCTGTATTGGCCGCGTTGTTGATGCACTTGAAGAGTTTGGTGGTGAAGCACTAATAACAGCTGATCATGGTAATGCTGAGCAGATGGCAGACCTTAAAACAGGCCAAGCCCATACAGCTCACACTAGCGAACCGGTACATTTTATTTATGTGGGTCGCGATGCAGAGCCAATGCAAGATAAAGCATTAAGCGATGTAGCCCCTACCATGCTTCACTTAATGGGCATGGAGCAGCCAAACGAAATGACTGGTACGCCTATCATGATGTTGAAATAACGCATGAATAGACGTATTAACCGGTTAATTAAGTGCGGTTTAATACTCACTTCATTAGTGACTGCATCTGCAGTTGCTAATGAAGATCGTACTAAAAAAGACTTATCAGAAGTTCAAAATGCACTTGAGCAAAGCCAAGCTGAGTATAACGCCCAAAGAAAAAAAATAGCGTCACTACAAAAAAACCTCAAAAGCCATGAACTCGATATAGCTAAAAATGCTAAAGCACTTAACATGGCAGAACAATCAGTAAGAGAAACAAAAACACAGCAAAAAGAGCTACAAAATAAAGCCGATGAGCTCGATAAAAAGCATACTCAGTTTCAAAAAGTCTTAGCCGCGCAGCTCAAAAGTGCCTACATGGCGGGTGGCGACGACTATTCTAAAATGCTGTTAAACCAAGAAGACACCGCAAAATTTGAGCGCACACTAAGTTATTACAACTACTTAAATAAAGCCCGTATTGAACAAATTGAAGATCTAAAAAACCTTCAACAACAAATAGCACAAAACCAAGAAGAACTTGTTAAAACTCAAGAAAAGCTAGAGCTTTTGTATGATGAGCAAAAAAGGCGCCAAACTGCATTGCTTAATGCGCAAAGTGAACGCCAAGCTAATCTTAAAAATTTACAAGCTCAGCTCAACAGCACCAAAAGCTCAATAAA
>NZ_WTKW01000143.1:0-10234 GCF_011378745.1 Pseudoalteromonas sp. Z1A6 | reverse complement strand
AAAACCGTTGGATTAATGTGTCAACTTAGAGCAAATATGTAACTGATTGTTTTTTTGAAAAGGAGTTATTAAATTATATAAGGCTATAGATTACTTTTAGAGATTGCTAAAGCAACCTCTAAAAGTCGTTCAGCTTAGAATTCGGCTAAACCATCATCGCACTCTGGAGGTTCAGATGAACATATATAACCTGCAGGTGCTTTACCGAATGTTGGACATGCAATAACTCCTATAATGCCAGGTGGAAGAGCTATTGGTAATGGAGTAGGACATACGGGTGGATTAAATCCACCACCACCGCTTGAGGTGATATGAATCTCCTTTTGCGTATATGCTCCACCTTTATGTTTTACTTTAATGGTGTGATAACCGCTGTTCAGTATTTTTGTAGAACTAATCGTATCATTAAGGTTTGATATACTTTTAGTGCCTTTATTACCCCAGTAAATAGTGAAATCTTGATGTTCTGAATCGAGTTCGTTTACGATACAATTTCGCAATGATGTCTTTAGTGTAACCGTATTGCCATTGATGGTCGTTTCGATTATCGGAGATAATGCGGTGCTGGGGCTCAGTAAATCCTTATAGCCTAAGTTACCACGATAGAATTGTTTATAATTTCGATTTGATTTATATTGTAGAACTTTTGTTTTCCAAGTTATACCAGCGCGTATATCTGCACTTAGTAAGCCAGCAGTAACTCTTTCATTTACAAAATCACCATCACCATCACCACATTTATTTCCAACGTAACCGAATAATTTTAATGGTATAGAAGGTTGTAAACCTACTTCAGCATAAACTGAGCCCCAATAAAGACGGCCGCGAATTGCCGCATTTATGTAGGGTTCAATTTCGGCTTTTGCAGTAACTTGGTAAGCCAAATTGTTGCTATTTAAAGTTTGGTCCGCGTTATTAAATGACTCACTTTGTTTTACACACTTACTTTTGTCACAAACATAACTAAATGTTCCTTCGCTTAAGAATGGCTTCACCATCCCGATTTCACCTTCTGCAGAAAGCTTTAAATCACCCGTACCGGCACGTACATAAGTTTTTACATCGACTTGTACAGGTATAAATCCAACCATGAAAATGTTGTCATATACTTTAGCTTGAAAAAGTTCAAATTCTTTTCCTTTAAATGTTCGCTCCGCTTTACCATATAGACCCAGAGAGCCTTCGAAGCGGTAATTTAATTTTGAATCTAAAAAATCAACGCGAACTTTATACTTAATCCCCCATTTCTTCTTGTATCGGTAATCAACCCTTGCAGTCGTATCGGCTTTTACTGAGCCGATAACATCCATCCCCACTGAACCATAAGCCCCTTTGTATAATTCAAAGCTTTTATCAATATCTTTATTTATGCTTTTTTGATATTGCTTTGTGCGGCATTTATATTTTCTAGGACATGAACTTCCATATTCACTGTTTAGAGAATCGCTATCCAAATCTTCATCAACGTCTAGGCCCCACTTTGCAATATAAGCATCAGCTTGAGATTGAGAGGATATAGCATCAGCTTCTGCATCTATGATTGTTAGCATACCGGATGACAAGTCGTCAGAAGAGCTGATTGAGTTTAATGGAGTGCTAGTATGTTTACTGAAGGTTAATGGAGAGTTAAAGTCTTCAACTGTCTCTTGATATGCTTCAAAAGATAGACCAGCATTGTTATAAGCATTTTGTGCGCCAGAAGCAGAGTCAATAAAATATAGCTCTTTTTTTATAGCTCTTCCATCGACACTTACATACTCAACTTTACGAATTTCGTAACCTTGCTTATCTAGTGAACCTTGTATTATAGAGCTCCTAACATCTGAGGGCGTTCTTGGCGCAAGATGATCATTACTGGCAGCAGCCTGAAATGAAAGCAATAAAGTTGCTACTTTTAGGATTGTAACGCTAAATTTCTTCACTTTCTTTTTTCCTTTTTAAAAATGAGTGAAGCACAATACCCAATATGGGCACTAAAGTAAATGAATTGTATACTTTGTATTTTTATTGTATTTTTATTGTATTTTTATTGCATTTTTGATGCGTGTTAATTTATATGTACGTAATACTATGATGGCAGTTATTTTACAGAGTTAATATTCTCAACCTTTTCATTCATTCATGCATCGTCGCAAGCAAAAGTAAACTTAAAAAATACTTTGTAAGTACTAAATAAAGGGAGCTTCGGCTCTAATGCCGAGCATTTAAGAAATAGTTAATAGCACTTGAACGATCTTTTAGGTATATAAGAATTCGGATTTTTTATGCAACTTTCTAATGCTCTCGATATTATCAACAACATCAAACCTAATGAAGTTGAAACATTCGCAGATTTACTTCCTTTATCCCTTATCGAAGAAGCCTATACGCTGACCGAAATCGTTACACTAAGAAAGTGGAAATGAAAATTAAATCAATGGCTTAATTTCTTAGTGGTATGGTCATTTATAATCACAAGTTCATGACTGATGTCGCTAACATGCTCGATATTATTGGCCGAGGTGGGAAGCCATTTGTTGCGCCAACTGCCTTAACTCAGCGTCGTAAGAACCTGGGTGAAGCTGCCATGAAAGCGTTGTTTGAATACACCCAAAGACATTGAATGAAGACGCCAATCATCCTCACTGGCATGAACTTACTTTGCTTGGTGTTGATTGTGTTGTTTGGCGCACAGATGACTCCCCCAAAACAACGAGGCCTTTACAAAACCGACCAATACACAATATCCACAAGTCAGAATGGTGTGTCAAATGGAGCTGAGCAGCCATTTAATAACGGGGAGCGCTTTTGATGATTACAAGGTCAATGAAATGGTGCTGGCTGAAAAGCTTATAGAAACCACACCCGATAACAGTCTCACTTTATTCGACAAAGGCTTCTATTCTTTAGGGTTTTTACATAAATGGCAAACGACTGGCAGTGAACGCCATTGGCTAATACCACTGAAAAAAATGTACAATACGAAGTTATTCAGACATTAGGGCGTAATGATAAATTAGTCCAGCTTAGCAGTAACCCGAGGGTAAGAAAAATGTGGCCAACGCTGTCTGACATATTAGTCGCAATGTTAGTGACTCGAAAAATAAAGGGTAAATCATACAGTGTGATGACATCGATGACAGATCCGATGCAATATCCGTCAGCCGATATAGGCGATTTATATAGTCACCGCTAGGAGATAGAGCTTGGTTATCGCGAACAAAAGCAATATATGCTGGGTAATCGATTAACATTAAGAAGTCGCTTACCTGCGCTTGTAAAGCAAGAGCTGTGGGGAGTGTTGCTTACTTATAATATGGTGCGATATCAGATGGTAAAAATGTGCCACACATTAAAAGGTGATTATTTACCATACCAACTCAGTTTCAATGGTAGTTTAGCTCAAATAATGAGGTTACTCGTTGGATTACCGTATTCAACACTTGGCGTAATACTACGTCAATTAAGATACTTTTATGCCATGGCAGAAAGCCTAATTCTAGAGCCTCGAAGAGAGCGAAGTCTTCCTCGTTCAGTCAAGGCAAGACCGCAGCGGTACGCTAGAAAAAAAAGCCGTGAACGGCATTAGAGCTTCGGCTCCCTTTTTACATAGCTTCACAAACTAAATCACAATAAAGGCCATTTATAGGTATATTTAACTACTTAATAAAAAATAAAAAACAACAAGGACTTTGACTGATGAAACGTACTCCATTTGCACTCGCAGCACTATCACTCGCTATTTTAAGTGGCTGTAATCAAGCCCCTGAAGAAACCAAAAAAAGTAATACACAAGTTAAAACGGTTCAAGTAGCCCAAGCTGTAGCCCCTGTTGCTAAAAAAGTGCCACATGAAATGACTATTCATGGTGACACACGCATAGATGATTACTATTGGCTGCGTGATGACGAGCGTAAAGCACCTGAGGTAATTAACTACTTAGAAGCTGAAAACACATACACTGATGCAATGCTCGCACATACTAAAACGCTGCAAAGTGAGTTGTTTAAAGAGCTAAAAGGGCGTATTCAAAAAGACGATGATTCGGTCCCAGTTAAAAACGGTGATTATTTTTACTCAACACAAACACGTGGCGATAACGAGTACACGACTTACTTACGCAGCAGCGATTTTGCAGGTACCGATCAGCAAGTTATTTTAGATGTAAATGAGCTTGCTAAAGGTCATGATTATTATGCAGTAAGTGGTTTAGATGTAAGCCCGAATGGCAATTTAATGGCTTATGGCGAAGATACTGTTAGTCGTCGTATTTATAGCGTAAAAATAAAAGATTTAACTACCGGTAAATTACTCGAAGACACACTTGAAGGCACCAACGGTGGCATTGTGTGGGCAAACGATAATAAAACGATTTACTACATTAAAAAAGATTTACAAACCTTGTTAGGTTACCAAGTGTATCGTCATACGTTAGGTACATCGCAAGCTGATGATGAGCTAATTTACGAAGAAACTGATACCAGCTATTACATGGGTATGAGTAAGAGTAAAGACGAGTCAGAGATTTATATTTGGCACAGTAGCACGGCTGCATCAGGCGTATCTGTATTAAGTGCTGATGATGCTAAAGCAATGCCTAAGCGTTTAATTGAGCGCGAAGCAGGGCTTGAATATGATATTTCGAAGCTAGGGAATACTTACTACATTGTAACTAACTTAAATGCTGTAAATTTTCAGCTGATGAAAGTTGATATTGATAAAGCAGGCGACAAGGCTAATTGGCAAAGTGTGATCCCAGCGCGCGATGATATTAAACTCGAAGGCATTGATTTATTTAATGACTACTTAGTTTACCAAGAACGTGAAATGGGCCAATCAAAGTTGATTGCGCGTAATTTAAAAACAGGCAAAGAGTTACCACTGAGCTTTAACGATAGCGCTTATACAATTGGTACTTATGGCAATAACGATATAGATAGCAGCACGTTACGTGTTTACTACACAAGCATGACTACACCAAGCTCGTCGTACGATGTAGATTTAGCGACTGGCGATAAAACGCTTCTTAAGCAACAGGTTGTGTTAGGTGATTTTGATGCTGACAATTACGCTTCAGAGCGTATTTTTGTAACAGCACGCGATGGCATAAAAGTACCGGTAAGCTTAGTTTACCGTAAAGATGCGTTTAAAAAAGATGGCACTAACCCGCTACTGCAATATGGTTATGGGTCGTACGGTGCAACCATGGATCCAACGTTCTCAAGCTCACGCTTGAGCTTATTAGACCGTGGTTTTGTATTTGCAATTGCCCATGTACGTGGCTCGCAAATGCTAGGTCGTCCTTGGTACGAAGACGGCAAGCTACTCACTAAAAAGAATACATTTAATGACTTTGTTGACGTAACCAAAGCATTGGTTTCTCAAAAGTATGGCGCAAAAGATGAAATATTTGCACTGGGTGGCAGTGCTGGTGGCTTATTAATGGGCGCAGTAGCAAACCAAGCACCTGAGCTTTATAAAGGGATGGTTGCTGCGGTACCGTTTGTGGATGTAGTAACAACGATGCTTGATGCGAGTATTCCGCTTACAACAAATGAATACGGCGAATGGGGTAATCCGAACGAAAAAGCGTATTACGATTACATGCTGTCTTACTCGCCATACGACCAAGTATCTAAGCAAGCGTACCCTAATATGCTGGTAACGACTGGTTTGCACGATTCACAAGTTCAATACTTTGAGCCTGCAAAATGGGTTGCTAAGCTTCGTGACTATAAAACTGATGACAATAAGTTATTGTTTAAAATAGATATGGAAGCAGGGCACGGCGGCGCATCGGGTCGCTTTAAACGCTTAGAAGATACCGCGCTAAACTATGCATTTATGCTTGATTTAGCGGGTATTAAGAAGTAATTAATATTTAAATAGATTTAACTCAATAAGGTGCTTTTTAAGAAAGCACCTTTTTTTGTGGCAAGTTAAAGCTAAACATAGTGCCTTTACCAATTTCACTTTGTACGTAAATTTCGCTATCCATCAGTTTTAATAACCCTCTGCAAATAGCCAATCCTAAACCACCTTGCTGGCGCCCTTCTTTATTAGAATTACTTGCTTGGTAGTGCGGATCAAAAATAGCATTCAGCTCATCTTCTTTTATGCCTACGCCCGTGTCTGATACATGCACAAATAGTTGATTATCGTCACTGCGTTTTACATGTACTGCAATGCTGCCGCCACGAGGGGTATGCCTAATTGCGTTATCAATTAAGTTGCTTAACACGCGCTCTAATTTAGCTATATCGGCAACCACAGGAAAATCACAAATCGCAGGCTCTACCGACAAACTAATGCCTTTTTTATCAACGGCTAAACTAAATTTTGCCATGCAATCGTAAATGAGTTCACCTAAATTAAAGGTTTCTTTATTTATACTTATTTCGCCATTTTCTAAGTGAGCAAGCTCAAATATTTGCTCTATGAGTAGCTTTAATTGCCCGCAATTATTAAGCGATACCTGCAAGTATTCTTGCTGCTCTTTTTTACTTAGCTGCTCGCCTGACTGATTTAATACTTCTAAAAACCCCTGCAAGGAGGCAAGTGGTGTACGTAGGTCGTGCGAGAGATGAGTCAGTAACTCTTTGCGTTGTTTATCGCCTTGTTCAAGCGCTTTAAACTGCTCGTTAATGCGCGTTAGCATGGCTTGAATACTTCGCCCTAAACTATGCACTTCGTTACTTTTTTGCGTTGAGTAGTTACTTAGCTTGGTGTCGGTAAGGCTGTAGTTTGCGGCTTCAATATTACTAACATCGCGTGCTAAGCGCTGAATTGGGTTGGTAAAAAAGCGTAGCAAAATTAGCATCGCAATAAATAAAAATGCGAGTGCAGAGCCAAGCCATAAAGCGGCTAGCCATAACTTATCATTATTTTTTACAGTGCTTAGTGAGGTGTCGTAAGCCTCACCACCAATAATTACATATAAATAACCTTGTAACTTATCGTGATTAAATACTGGCGCGGCTGAAAATATTTTTTGTTGCTCTTTATTACGAGGATTGTCACCATAAATAGGTGCAGCGCTTGGGTCGTTAATCAGCCTTTTTAAAGGCGTTAAACTAATATGCGTGCGTTTAACTTTACCCGGCTTTGCTGAGTAAGTAAGAATTTTTCCGGTTTCGTCTACAAAATAAAATTCAAACGCAGGACCTAATAACATTAAGGTATGGAAGAGGTTTTCAAGCGCTTTATAGTCGTAAACACCTTCTTTTATTAATGGGTTATCTTGTACTAAATGTTCCGCTAACGCTAAGTGCAGATTTTGTTCGGCGTGGTGTTTTGAAGTCAGTTCTAATTGCTTGCTCCAGCCGTAAACTAGGGCGCAAATAAAACAAAAAATCACGACTAGCGATATAGCTAATTTTTGATACAAAGATAATTTCATAATAGGTGTCTTAATTGAGTTGGCTAGGGTTTAGTTTGTAACCAACACCCCAAACTGTTTCGATGATAGGCGCTTGTTGGTGTTCTTCTAGCTTGGCACGTAAGCGGTTTATATGTGAATTAACCGTGTGCTCGTAACCACTGTGTTGGTAACCCCATACTTTATCGAGTAACTGCTGGCGGCTAAAAACATGATTAGGATGGCGTGCAAAGTAAACGAGTAAATCAAATTCGGTGGCGGTAAGGTTAAGGGCTTGCTTGCCTAAATACACTTGGTGCGAACTAAATTCTATATTGAGTGAGCCTACATTTAGTGTTTGTTCGCTATCAACGGGGGAGTTGTCGTTATTTTGGCTAGCGAGTAGTTGTGCTCTGTGGCGTAATTGGGTTTTTACTCTGGCTTGTAATTCGCGTGCAAAAAAGGGTTTACAAATATAATCATCGGCGCCCATTTCAAGGCCAATAACTCTGTCCATATCGCTACTAAGCGCGGTGAGTAAAATTACGGAGGTAGTTGGGTAATGCTCTTTTATTTTTCGGCATAAGCTTAAACCATCCATTTGGGGTAAGTTTATATCGAGTAAAATAAGTCCGTAGGGATGCTTAGCTATTTTTTTTAAGGCAAGTTCTGCGCTCACAACATGATCAACATGTAAGTTAAGCGACGTTAGCTGCGTGGTAATTAACTTACCTATTTCTCTGTCATCTTCTACTACTAATATTTTTTCGTGACGCATGTATTACCTCGTAAAAAGGGGGGCATCCGTGCTCCCTTACTTCCCCATTACAAGCTGGAACGTTACTGCGTGCGCGTAATTACTATTTTCGATACTGGGTTATCAAACTTATGTTCAACACCAAGTGCTGATGTAGATAATCCATCTTGATTTGAAACAATGCCTGGATGCATCGTTATTATATCGGCTGTATCGTCACGTATTTCGTTAAACCCTTCACCGCTAGCGGCAGGACCTGGCACAGTTTCAGCTGTTTCTGTATTTGCTTCCGTACCCGCATCATAAGCTGTCGTAGTGCGTGATAACGAGCCGCCAACTTCTAATGTTGATACATCTAAAGAACTAAGACCGGTAAAAGCATCATTTGTATTCCCAAGCATGGCAGCAAATGACAAATTAAGCGTTTCTTGCTCTTCAACAGTAATGATTACTGTGGTGGTTTCACCAGGGCCAATAGCGCCTTCAGCTGAAACTGCAGCAAGTGCACTTTCGTAGCTGAGGTATTCTTCATTTGCACCGCTTTCTGCAAGCATTTCTAAACCAACAGAAGCTGTTGTACCGAATGTCCAAGGTGCTTCATCTTCAAAAGCAATGACAGAGAGTGGTGACAAAGGCTGTCCTGCAGTTAAGTTACTAAAAGTAATAGTAAACTCACTGATCACAGGTTCTACAACAATTGGCTCAACAACGACCGGCTCTTCAACAACTGGGTCGTTATCATTATCGCTACACGCTGCAAGTGTGGTTGCAAGTGCAAGCACTAGTAGACTTTTTTTAAGGTTGTTAGCAGATGACATAATCATGCTCCTACTTAACTGTAACGGTTAATTGCGCTACTGGGTTTAACCATCTGTGTACTGTATTACTTAAATCGCTATTACCCGCTTCTAAATCGTCATCGCCTAAGCTGCCTGGGTGAATATGGATGCTTGTATTTGTATCACCACTTAATATACCTGTACCGCCAGTGCCAGCGTCGCCACCTGGAGCCGCAGGAATCCCCGGAGTACCTGGAGCGCCAGAGCCTTCAACTACAAGCTCATTGTTTTGTTCTGTGCCTGCATCGTAAGCATTTAAATTAATTGTGTAAGTACCCGCTTCTGTTGGGATTTTCCAGCTGTTTAAGCCTACAAAGCCATCATTAGTTGGTAGCATCATTGCAGTTAAAGATAGGTACTCGTTACCGTCAGTAGTTGTTAGTGTTGCCGTTGTAGATGCGGCTGGTGCAAGTAAACCTTCAGCTGGATTTGCAGCCATATCACTGCCCGCTGCAGCTGCTTGTGCAACTAGCTCTGCAATATTGCCGCCTTCAGCCATTGTTTGTAATGCTGTAGATGCTTGCGTTGCTACTTCAAATAGTGTGTCTTCGCTGTTGTGTGCTGTAATTAACAGTGGAGTAAAGTGAATACCCTTGGTTAGGTTAGTAACTTTTAGGTCTAATTCTGCGGCCATAGTCGATTGGCTAGCTGCCGCTAAAAGAATTGCAATTGTTAATGTAGAAGTTTTCATTATTATTCCTGTAAGTGATGATTCGAGTTAAGTATTGAATAATCGTCTCCAGAAACTCTCACAAACTTATCACTTTTTTATCACAAGATTTCACGCTGTGATTTTTAAATACAAATACGTTGGTTGATTTGTAGACATTTGTTTAGTTAAGAGGCAACATACATAAAACAAAAAGGAGAGTGTTATGGAAGAAAATCAACAGGTTGAACCAGTTAACAAAGATGACCGTATGTGGGCTATGTTATGCCATTTGAGTGCGCTTGCCGGATTTATTGTGCCGTTTGGCTCAATAATTGGGCCATTAATTGTGTGGTTAATTAAAAAAGATGAGATGCCAGTTGTTGACGAGCACGGTAAAAAGGCGCTTAACTTTCAAATAACGATGGCAATTGCATATGTAGTTTGTTTTTTACTGATGTTTGTAGCAGTAGGCTTAATATTACTACCTATAGTGGCAATTTTTGGGTTTGTAATGGTTGTAATGGCGAGTATTAAAGCTAACGAAGGTAAAGAGTTTAATTACCCGTTTAGTTTAAATTTGATAAAATAAAACCTCAGTTATTTTTATACCAATTGCATTAAATTAGTGATCTATTATAGCGATAAGAAAA
>NZ_WTKW01000142.1:0-10271 GCF_011378745.1 Pseudoalteromonas sp. Z1A6 | reverse complement strand
ACACCGCGTTTAATTTAAACGCGGTGTTTTTATTTGCTTGCAGAAAGCTTTCATTTGAAAGCCAACGGCTGTGCTTTACAGATTAAGCGTAAACGTAACACCTGCTACACGAGGCTCACCTAATTGTGTATAGGTATGCGTTGCGTAACCATCTTGTGGGTCATTACCAAACTCAAAACCACGTGTAGGGACTGTCTCATCAAACACGTTACGAGCCCATGCGCGAACTGCCCACATGTCTGCTTCGTAGCCAAAGCTTAAGTTAACTAAGTTGCTGCTTGGTGCCTGTGAGTTATGACTATCTGAGAAGTAGTAGTCGTCCTTACCTTCAACACCAATCATACCGTAAAGCTCACTTGTAAAGTTATAGCGAGCAGTAAACGCATACTGGTATTTAGGTGACTGTGCTTGCTCACGACCGTCTTGGTTTAAGCCAGACTGCGTTACAAAGTCATCTATTTCAGTGTTTAAGTAACCAGCACTACCCGTTAAAAATAGATTATCAGTTAGTTGGTAACTACCTTCAACTTCTAATCCGTAGTTGCTACCAGAACTTGCGTTATCAACATAACCGGTAAATTGCTGACCTTCTACTTGCCATGCTTTTAACTGAATATCGTCGCGGTGCATGTAAAATGCAGCTAAGCGAAGCGTAAATTTGTCATCAAGCGATGAGCCTTTAACACCAAATTCGCCACTCCATAAATATTCAGGGTCGAAACTGGTGTGTTGCTGGAAAAAATCAGCGCTTAGGTTTAAGCCTTCATCTTTGGCTTTAGCAAGCGCTTCTGAGTTAATACCGCCAGCTTTGTAGCCACGCGTAATGCTGGTGTAGATCATAGTGCGATCAATCACTTGATATTCAAGTGCTATTTTACCGCCAACCATTACGTCGTCAGTGTCTTGTATAAAGCCATTACTATCGGTGTAGTCGCCTTGGTATTGCTCTACACGTAAACCTGTAATGAGTGTTGTTTTAGGGCCAATTGGAGTCGCTACTTGACCATATACTGCAACGTTACTCGTTTCGTAAGTTGAAGAAAACGGGCTTGCTAACCATGTGTATTGGCGCTCTAAATCAACGTCACGGTTTTGGTAATAAATACCCGCAACCCAGTTACCCGTTTTAGAATTAAACTGTAAATCTACAGACTGATCGTCGCGATCGCGGCTGTAAAGATCGGTTGAGCTGTATCCATCTGGATGTAAGCCAGCAGCACATAACTTTGGCTCACTTGTATCGTTACATACCCAGTCTTCGTCAAAGCTGTAAAGTAATTCGGTATCAATAGCCGATAGGTTTAGATTTACATCAAAAGCGTCAAAACCCGTGTAAGTATTCTTGACACCTATAGCGTAGCTTTCTTGATTATCTTGGCCTGGTTCATCGGCAACACTATTGCGGCTGTTATCAAGCGTAAACGCATCGTAACCATTGTTTATGTCAATATAGTGAAGGTTTAACTCAGTATTTAAATGCTTTGTAAGCTGACTGTTTATTTTAAAGCGGGCTACTTGTTCGTCTTGATTTTGTGTTTCGTCATTTAAGTACAAGTTATCTACGTAGCCGTCTGACTTTCTGCGAAAGTAGCTAACGCGTGCGCTAGTGTCATCTGTTAAACCAGTGCTTGCTGCAATACCTGCTTCGCGGGTGTTGTACGTGCCAGCACCTACTTGTAATTTTAAACTTGGATCGCTCGTGGCTTTAGCTGAACCCATTTGGATCATACCGGCCATACCGTCTGCGCCAAAGCGTGTACCTTGTGGGCCACGATAAATTTCTACTTGGTCTATATCAAATAATAATGAGCTGCCACCAAGACCAGAATAGTTAATACCATCAATAACTAAGCCTACAGATGGATTAATAGGGTCTACAAATTGTGAGCGAAGTCCCACGCCACGAATTTGGATGTAACGACCACGCGACGCACCAGATGCAAAATTTACATTGGCGGCACTGCCTAACATTTCGTCTAAGTAACTTGCACCACGTTGATTAATTTCATCTTCGCTGAATAAGCTCGCACTCGCGCTTAAAGTTTGAATGCTTTCGCGCTGAAAATCGCCAGTTACAACAATTCTTTCTAGGTCGCTATCATCAGCGTTAGCTGCAATTGGTGCACCAAGCAGCGGTAAAAGTGCGGCAGTAATTAAAGACAAACGTAAGTTCATTGGGTTACTTAACTCCATTTTAGGGACTCGTATGGTAGCAATTATTTAAACACATGTGCTATAAACGCGGCAATTATACGTTAAATAATCAGGATTACTAATATGACCTTTAAAGTTGACTTCAAAGTACGTGATTACGAATGTGACTTACAAGGTATCGTAAATAACAGTGTTTATTTTAATTATTTAGAGCATGCTCGCCATGAATTCTTGTACGCACACGGTATTGATTTTGCTCAATTAGCGAAAGATAAAATTAACCTAGTCGTGATGCGCAGCGAAATGGACTATAAACATTCACTACTACCAGGTGATGAATTTTATGTGGCTGTGGAGCCGCAGCGTATCAGTCGTTTAAAATTTGCGTTTAAGCAAACGGTTATACGTAAAAGCGATGAAAAAGTAATGCTCAATGCACTGGTTATAGGAACGTCTGTTAATGAAAAAGGTAGACCGTTTTTACCTGAGCAAATAGATAACGTATTTAAAACTACAACTTAGTACTTAATCGCATAACTTTTGAACTATCATAGAACAAAAATTTACATTTAAAACATGCATTTTTAACGGATAAAGGGCATAAATATTGTTACAATTACATTAATTAGACAATTAGTTAGTAGTAGCATGAAATTAGCAGCAATACCGATGCTTATAGTCGGTTTATGTGTTGGTTGCGCATCAACAGGGACGGTTACCAGTGAGCAGCTTAAATACACCCAATGGCAATTATCACGTGTTGATGGTTTAGCAATTCCACCTTCGTTTAATGCATCAATGAGCTTTATTGAAGCACTGCAAGTAAACGGTTTTGCTGGCTGTAACAAATTTTTTGGTGAAGGCTCGCTTGAAGAAAGTAACCTTACCGTAAGTAAATTAGGAATGACGCGCAAGTCGTGCGGCGAAGACCTTGATGAGTTTGAGCAGCAGTTATTACAAGCCTTAAAGCAAGGTGCAGAGCTTAAAATGCAAGACCAGCAATTAGTCATGCAAGGCGAGCAAACATTTGTGTTTATCCCTAAATAATTTTAAGTTTTTGAAAAACAGCCCCTTGCGGGCAGTTTTTAACTGACGTACACTCAGCGCAGATTTGATGGATAACACCTTCAAATTAACGAACAGAATTTATATATCAATACTTGTCGGAGTGCCAAAGCTAAGTAATTAGTTTTTGGCTGAGATCGCGAAAGCGGGATCCGTGAACCTGATCAGGTTAATACCTGCGTAGGGAACAAGCTGCCTAAATAAGGACGCTTGTGCGTCTTTTTTTATGCGCACAATAAAGTGATTTATTTTTTAGGCTGCAAAGTAGCATGTACGCTACTTTACGATCTTTCTCTATTCCTCGGAATATCTGACAAGACAACCCTTAAGCAATGAGGCAAGTCATGTCAAATACTACAAATAAAGCGTCACGCCGAGAAACTCGTGCTGCCGCGTCTGAATATATTTATAACTTAACGGGTCAACCGTTCCCAAACTCTCATAAAGTATACGTTGAAGGTACTCAACCTGGTGTGCGTGTTGGTATGCGTGAAATCACATTAAGTGATACGTTTATTGGTGGCACAGATGAAAACCCTGTTTATGAGTCAAACGATCCGCTTCGTGTTTACGATACGTCGGGTCCGTATACCGATCCTAATTTTGAACTAGATGTACGCAAAGGCTTACCAAAATTTCGTGAACAATGGATTGAAAGCCGTGGCGACACCGAAGTTTTAGAGTCAGTGACGTCGCAGTTCTCGCAGCAACGTATGGCAGATGAAGGGCTGGATCATATTCGCTTTGATCACCTTCCAAAAATTCGCCGTGGTGTCGCTGGTAAAAACGTAACGCAAATGCACTACGCACGCCAAGGGATTATTACCCCTGAAATGGAATACGTAGCTGTTCGTGAAAATATGGGGCGTGCAGAAATTCGTAAAGAATTACTTGCCGCGCAGCATAAAGGCGAGTCGTTTGGCGCGAGTATTCCTGAATTTATTACCCCAGAATTTGTACGCGACGAAATAGCCCGTGGTCGCGCTATTTTACCAAATAATATAAACCATCCAGAAACAGAGCCTATGATTGTAGGCCGTAACTTTTTAGTAAAAGTTAATGCCAATATTGGTAATTCATCGGTTAGCTCATCTATTGAAGAAGAAGTAGAAAAAATGGTGTGGTCTACCCGCTGGGGCGCAGACACCGTGATGGACTTATCAACGGGTCGTTACATTCACGAAACGCGTGAATGGGTTGTACGTAACTCGCCTGTACCTATTGGTACAGTACCGATTTATCAAGCGCTTGAAAAAGTAAATGGTGTGGCTGAGGATTTAACGTGGGAAATTTTCCGCGATACGCTTATTGAACAAGCCGAGCAGGGTGTTGATTACTTTACTATTCATGCCGGTGTACTGCTTCGCTATGTACCAATGACCGCTAAACGTGTAACCGGTATTGTGTCGCGTGGTGGCTCAATTATGGCTAAGTGGTGTTTAGCGCATCATAAAGAAAACTTTTTATACACGCACTTTGAAGACATTTGCGAAATTTTAAAACAATACGATGTGTGTTTTTCACTCGGTGATGGACTTCGCCCTGGTTCGATTGCTGACGCCAACGATGAAGCACAGTTTAGTGAGCTGCGCACATTAGGTGAACTGACTAAAATTGCGTGGAAGCACGACGTACAAGTATTTATTGAAGGTCCGGGACATGTGCCAATGCACATGATTAAAGCCAATATGGACGAGCAATTAAAACATTGTGACGAAGCGCCATTTTATACTTTAGGCCCGTTAACGACCGATATTGCACCAGGGTATGACCATATTACTTCTGGTATTGGGGCGGCTCAAATAGCATGGTACGGCTGTGCAATGCTTTGCTATGTAACACCTAAAGAGCATTTAGGTCTGCCAAATAAAGAAGATGTTAAAGAAGGCTTAATTACCTACAAAATAGCTGCACATGCCGCCGATTTAGCAAAAGGGCATCCTGGCGCGCAAGAGCGCGATAACGCCTTATCAAAAGCACGCTTTGAGTTTAGATGGCATGACCAATTTAATATTGGTTTAGATCCAGACCGAGCTCGCGAGTATCACGACGAAACCCTGCCGCAAGAATCAGGCAAAGTGGCTCACTTTTGCTCTATGTGTGGTCCTAAATTTTGCTCTATGAAAATTAGCCAAGAAGTACGCGATTACGCTAAAGATTTAGAAACACGTGGTATTGATCCTAATAACGCTGGCGACGCTATTGAAATAAAAATGGTTGATGTAGAAGCCGAAATGAAAGCTAAGTCAGCTGAGTTTAAGCAAACAGGCTCAGAGATTTACCACAAAGCGGTATAGCAAGAATTTAGATGCAGATGCAGGTGAGGTTTTATACCTCGCTTCTTTAAATATTGGAGAAGTGCGAGTGAATTTGCACCTACTAATAACTGCTTTGGAGGTTTTATGTTTTATAACATTGCTGTGGTGGGTTTTGGTTTAGCAGGGCGCTTAGCTGCCCTTGAGTTAAGTAAGTTGCATCATGTAACGGTGTTTGAAGCAGACGATGAGCAAACCCCAAATAGCGCAGGTAAAGTGGCTGCAGCAATGCTGGCACCGCTGGCTGAGTCGGTGTTATGCGAGGCTGATTTAGCTTTAATGGGGCTTGATTCAATGAAGCGCTGGCCCAGCATTATTGCAGAACTTGAAAGTGAGGTTTTTTTTCAGCAGCAAGGCACTTTGGTCATTGCGCACCAGCAGGACAAAGGCGATTTACAAAGCTTTGCACAGCGTATAAAACCGCTAGCTGATCACACTGCCGAGCATATAAATGCTCAACAAATTACAATGCTTGAACCTGAACTTGCAGGGCGTTTTAACCAAGGTCTATTTTTACCCTGCGAGGGGCAAATAGATAACCAAGCATTTTATAAAGCCAGCTTTGCACAGCTCAACAAACGCAAAGTAAAGTTTGTATTTAATCAGCGCGTAACCATTGGCGACAACAAAATAAACAATCGACCCTTCGATTACATTATTGATTGCCGTGGGCTTGGTGCTAAAAATACTCAAGATGATAAACCGCTTAGAGGTGTGCGCGGCGAAGTAGCAAGGTTATACGCACCAGAGGTAAGTTTAATCAGGCCTGTGCGTTTAATGCACCCGCGTTATCCAATTTATATAGCGCCTAAACCTAACAGTGAATATGTAATTGGTGCGACTGAAATAGAGTCACAAGACAATGGCGCCGCAACAGTGCGCTCAACTCTTGAGTTACTTTCAGCGGCTTATACCGTACACAGCGGGTTTGCCGAAGCACGACTACTTAGTATTCAAACCGGATTACGCCCTGCATTTAGCGATAACCGCCCAGAAGTATCACAAGTTGGTAATGTAATTAGCATTAACGGTTTGTATCGACATGGTTATATGTTGGCGCCGGCATTAGTGGCGCAAGCAGTTTCACGAATAGAGTGAGAGTAGAATGAATATTACAATTAATGGCGAGCTACTTAATGTTAATAGTAAAGCACTCGTTGAGGTACTTCAAAGTTTTGGTGCAGTCGCGCCTTTTGCTGTGGCTGTTAATGGCGAATTTATTCCACAAAGTCGGCACAGTAACTATGTACTTAATGAAGGCGACAGTGTTGAGTTGCTGTCACCCATTCAAGGCGGATAAAGCTCATGCAAACTAAAGACTGTTTAACTATTTATGGAGAGCAAATAAAGAGTCGTTTATTAATAGGCTCTGCACTTTATCCGTCGCCCGACATTATGACCCAATCGATAGTCGCCTCTGGCGCTGAAATTGTAACCGTGTCGCTTAGGCGCCAACAAAGTGCAGCGGCAGGTGATGATTTTTGGCAGTTAATAAAAAATACCGGTTTAAAAATACTCCCTAATACTGCAGGGTGCCACAGTGTTAAAGAAGCGATAACGCTTGCAAAAATGTGCCGAGAGGTATTTGCCACCGACTGGATTAAGCTAGAGCTGATTGGCGATGATTACAATTTACAGCCTGACCCTTTTGCGCTACTTGAAGCCACAAAAATATTAATTAATGATGGCTTTAAAGTATTGCCTTATTGCACCGATGACTTAGTACTTTGCCAGCGCTTAAATGAGCTAGGGTGTGAGGTGCTTATGCCGTGGGGGGCGCCAATAGGCACCGGTAAAGGCTTGTTAAATAGCTATAATTTAAAAACTATTCGAGAGCGCTTACCCGATACCACATTAATAGTAGATGCCGGTTTAGGTTTGCCATCGCATGCCTGCCAAGCACTCGAAATGGGGTATGATGCGGTATTATTAAATTCAGCCATTGCAGGGGCGGGTTGCCCAATTACTATGAGCCGCGCATTTAAAGCCGCAGTTGAAGCAGGGCGCTTTGCATATCAAGCAAAAGCAATGCCTGAAAAAGACGTTGCAGCCCCATCAACCCCAACAATGGGTATGCCATTTTGGCATCAGCAGTAAGGAAAGAATATGAATAATGTAGTGTGGACAATTGCCGGTTCTGATTCTGGCGGCGGTGCAGGTATTCAAGCTGACATAAAAGCAATGCAAAGTTTTGGTGTGCATGGCTGCACGGCAATTACGGCGCTTACTGCACAAAATAGTTTAGGCGTAGAGGCTATTAATGCAGTGTCTACCGATATTATTGAATCGCAGTTACTAGCGCTTGAAAAAGACATGAAAGCCAAAGTGATAAAAATTGGCATGTTAGCCAATGTGCAGCAAATTCAGTTGATCAGCGAACATATAAGTCATTATAAAACTAAGTGGCCTGTGCCTCCCGTTATTGTATATGACCCTGTCGCTATTGCCTCAAGCGGTGACTTACTAACAGAAGAAGACACGGTAAGCGCAATAAAAGAATGTTTACTGCCGCTGGTGGATGTAATAACCCCAAACACCCACGAAACACAGTTATTAACCGGTGTGTATTTAATTGGTCCAGCTGCAATAAAAGAAGCGGCTAATAAGCTATTAAGTTGGGGCGCTAAAGCCGTTGTTATTAAAGGCGGACATTGGGATTACCCAAGTGGCTACTGCATTGATTATTGTATTGATAGTAGTACGCAAAGTGGTGAAGAATATTGGTTAGGCAATCAAAAAATACAAACACCGCATAACCACGGCACCGGGTGTAGCATGGCTTCGGTAATTGCTGCGTGTTTAGCTAAAGACTACCCATTAAAAGATGCCTTTATTTTAGCTAAGGCATATATAAACCAAGGGCTAAAACAGTCTGTTCGATACGGCGAGGGGATTGGACCGGTTGCTCATACATCGTTCCCCACTAATTTAGCTGACTACCCACAAGTAATTGAGCCCGGTAGCTGGCTGGGCGATGAACTAGATTTTGATGTGCCGCTTGATTTTAATATGGCTGCTGATTTTGCACCTTGTGAAAGTAAATCGCTGGGCTTATATGCGGTTGTTGATAGCACCGATTGGTTAGAAAAATGCTTACAACAAGGCATTAAAACAGCGCAGTTACGCGTTAAAAATAAAACGCAAGACGAGCTGGATGAGCTCATTAAGCTAGCTGTTGAGCTGGGCAAGCAATACAATGCACAGGTATTTATAAACGATTACTGGCAGCTAGCTATTAAGCATGGTGCGTATGGTGTGCATTTAGGGCAAGAGGATTTAGACATTGCTAGTTTAGCCGCTATTAAAGACGCTGGGCTAAGGCTTGGGCTTTCTACTCATGGCTTTTATGAAATGCTGCGTGCGCATAATTATCGCCCTAGTTACATGGCATTTGGTGCTATTTACCCAACCACAACAAAAGACATGACAGGGCAAATACAAGGTCTTGAAAAGCTGATTAAATTTGTACCGCTTATGCAAAGCTATCCAACAGTGGCAATAGGCGGTATTGACTTAAGCCGTGCTGAGCAGGTAGCGAAAACCGGCGTAGGCAGTGTTGCCGTAGTGCGTGCGATTACCGAGGCTGATAATTACGTAGAGGCTATAAGTGCTCTGCAAGTAGCCATAAGCAGTGCAAATTAATACTAACAAGGCTGGTAAACGTGAATGAGCTAAGCGAAAAAGAAACCCTTCGTTATAGCCGCCATTTGTTGCTTGAAGAAGTTGGGCTTGAAGGGCAGTTAGCACTTAAATCCTCAACGGTTGCAGTAGTGGGGGCTGGTGGTTTAGGTAGCCCAGCACTTTTGTATTTAGCTGCGGCGGGCATTGGAACGCTTATTTTAATTGACGATGACGAAGTTGAACTTTCAAATTTACAGCGCCAAGTGCTTTATAAAATAAACCACTTAGGGCAAAACAAGGTCGCTGCGGCGGGTAAAGTATTAGCGAGTCTTAATAATCAAATAGAAATAGTAACGCATTGCCAAAAGTTAGATGAGAATAATGCAGCTAACATGCTAAAAGGTGCCGACATCGTACTTGATTGCTCTGATAACTTTAGTACTCGCTATAGTATTAATCGTTATTGTATTGCTAATAAAACACCGTTAATTTCTGGTGCTGCATTGGTAACTAAAGGTCAGTTAATGGGCTTTGATTTTAGGCAAAGTGATAGCCCGTGCTATGGCTGTGTTTTTCCACAAAGCGAAGCTACACCGGTTATAAATTGCAGTAACGCAGGAGTAATTAGCCCGCTACTTGGTGTAATAGGCTCTATGCAGGCGCAACTTACGCTCAACTTATTAATGGGGCATGCAGAGGGATGTGTATTTATAACGTTTGATGCGCTTACTTTAAAGCAGCAGCACTTTAAAGTGATTAAAGATTCAGAGTGTAAAGAGTGTGGTAAATAGGTTTTTGAGGGGCTTGTGCCTGTTATTACATGTGGCGTTAAAGAATTAAAAGCTGCGCTTTTCGCGTGAGCAAGCTTCACGCCTACAGTACATCAAAATTCTTACACCAAACTTGTAGATGCACAGCTTGCTGGCGTGACGAGCAAAGCTCGTAATTTCTATGCCAGATGTCTTCTCATTTACATCTCTTTTGCTTCTCTTAGTGCAATAAGATTTTAAGTGATTTATTCACAAAGAGGTTTAGAGGGCGCTGCGCTTTAGAGAAGCCAATAAGTAAGTAAAGTATCAGTTATAAATATTAAAAGCGGCGCTTTACGCGTAAGCA
>NZ_WTKW01000141.1:0-10306 GCF_011378745.1 Pseudoalteromonas sp. Z1A6 | reverse complement strand
GGCCAATTTGGCCGCTATTTTTGTAGGTTAACTACTAAATTATTTAGCTGAAAAAGTTAAAGAATAACTGTACTGCTTTTGCTCAAGTAAATACTCTTTATGAGTACTTGGGCTCCATGAATCATCGCCACCTACACCCATATGTTGATGATCAATGTGTACATGTACGCAATCATCAGCAATTAGTTCGTTAGTGTGTTTTGCTTGCGTTAGCGTACTTTGCGAATACTCGCTGGCTGCAAACAAAAACGCGCCAGTCACGGTTAAGTTATTAATACTCAGCAATTGGCAATCGCTACGCAGGCCATTATCAGTTGGGAATATATACGGTGTATGTAGCTCATTTAAGCTCAAGCTGTAATAACCTAAACGTGCTGCGGCTTTGCGATCTGGGTAGTTTTCAAAAGGCCCTAAACCTAGCCAGTTTATTTTTGTATCGCTTTGCTTGTTAAGCGTTGTACTTAGCCCTATACGCGGCATTGGTGGCAGAGTATCGTTTAAGTGCACTTCAACATTTAAGCTAATATTACCAGTATTATTGAGGGTATATAACCACTGTGTTTGAGCCTGTAGCACGCCATTAAACTCGTAATTAAATACACAAGTAATACGTATATCAACGCTTGATTGCACTGCGTGAATTGAGCTACATGTGCGCTGCCATTGCCCTATACCTGCACGCAACCAACGAGCTTCCCATGCATTAGGATCTAGGTTGTCTACTTCGCTTACACCAATGTCGTTATCAAGTGGGGCGCGATAAAAGTTATCAACCAATGGGCTATTAATAACCTGAGTATCGTTTTGTAACCACTGCTCTATAAGCCCTGATTGCTTGCTAAAAACAAGTTTAAATTTATCGTTTTCAATACTTAGTTGAGAGTCGGTTTCGCTAACACTTATAGCGTTTTGCTCAGATGATGATACAAATAACTTACTGCTTAAATTGTTACTATTTATAAGCTTAAACTGCTCTGAATCCATAACGTGATTAGCGTTTGCAAAGTGTGAGTCGTTAACTAATGCTACATCTAAATTAAGGTAATATTGCGCACCTTGCTCAAACGCTGTTTTAGTTTTAATAGTTAACGTGTGCGTACTTTGCGGAGCAATATTAAGTACATGCTCGCCTTGCTCAACACAGATGCCATTTTGCATTAACTGCCAAATAAGCTTTTCGTTATCGGTATGTCTAAATACGTAATCGCTAAATACATCAATGGTGTATTGGTTTTGATTTTGCTCACGCAGTGTAAATTGTAAATGTTGCTGGCTGTATTTAGCTTCAAACAGGCTAGGGTGCGGCGTGCGGTCTGGGAACAATAAGCCATTTATACAAAATTGACGGTCATTTAGTTCATCACCAAAGTCGCCGCCGTAAGCCCAATAATGCTTGCCGTTTTCGTCTGTTTTAGATAAACCTTGGTCTACCCAATCCCAAATAAAGCCGCCTTGTAGGCGTGGGTATTCTCTAAATGCTTGCCAGTAATCGTCAAAGCTACCTAGGCTGTTACCCATAGCGTGGGCGTATTCACATAAAATAAGCGGGCGAGTTTCACCTGGTAGGCTTAGCCACTTTTTAATAGAGTATTTAGGTACCGCATCGTCTTTAATATCGGTATCTACACGGGCGTACATTGGGCAAATAATGTCGGTAGCCGTTGTATTTGCGCCGCCGCCTTCGTATTGCACTGGGCGAGAGGGGTCAAAGCTTTTTGACCAGCCGTACATAGCATCATGATTTGCGCCGTGTCCGCATTCGTTGCCCAATGACCAAATAATAATTGAGGCGTGGTTTTTATCGCGCTCAACCATTTGCGTATAACGCGACATAAATGCACCAGCCCACTGCGGATCGCTAGCTAAACGCCCCATAGGAAACATGCCATGGGTTTCTATATTTGCTTCATCAACTACGTATAAACCTAGCTCGTCACACAGTTCGTAAAAACGAGGGTGGTTAGGGTAGTGAGCAGTACGCACGGCATTAAAGTTATTTTGCTTCATCAGCTTAATATCTTCAATCATATCGGCGGTAGTAACTGTATGGCCGTTTTCTGGGTGGTGTTCGTGGCGGTTAACACCGCGAATGAGTAGCGGTTTGCCGTTTAAGCAAAGCTGCCCGTTAAGCATTTCTACTTTTCTAAAGCCAATGTTATAAGCTTCAACGTCGATGGTATTGCCTTGCTCATCAAGCAGACTCACAACGCAGCGGTATAAGTATGGGGTTTCGGCGGTCCATTTTTTAGGGCTTTGTATATCAATTGTTTGAAATACAACATCGCTCCAACCACCTTTTTCATCAACACGTTTATTGTTAGCACTTTGAATTTGCGGCTCACATAGCGCCTGTTCGCCATCAAAAACTTGCACTGCTATTTGATAGTTATTTGGCGCATTAATCGCCGTTTTTATATGTAGCGTTGCATCGCGATAGCAAGCGTCTAAATTGGGGGTTATAAACACATCACGTATTTGATTTTGTGGTTTTGTAAGTAAGTTAACATCGCGAAAAATACCGCTTAGCCACCACATGTCCTGATCTTCTAAATAACTGCCATCGCTCCAACGAATAACCATAACGGCAATAAGGTTAGTGCCTGCAACTAACAGTTCGCTTAAATCAAACTCGCTCGGTAAGCGGCTATCTTGTGAATAACCCACCCATTGTCCGTTACACCACAGGTGAAACGCCGAGTTAACGCCTTCAAAAATAATATGATTACGCTGAGTTAGCTGACTTTCGTTTATATTAAATTCAGTGCGGTAACAGCCTGTAGGGTTATCGCTTGGTACAAAAGGCGGGTTAACTGCAAATGGGTACTTAACATTACAGTAAATAGGTTTATCAAAGCCGTGTAATTGCCAGTTAGAAGGCACTGTAATACTTTGCCAGTTGCTGTTTAGTGTTTCACTTAGCAACGATTCATCAACCGCTTCGGGTTTATCAAATAATTTAAAGTCCCACTGACCGTTTAAACTTTGTTTTTGCGATTGCGTGTTAGTACGGGCATGGTCAACGCTTTTAAATCCATTGAGTGGGCTGTGCGCTTTTACTTGATTAACTTGTACTGAAATTGGGTTTTCCCAATCTCGGCGATTAATTATGTGCTGTAAAGAGGTCATGTTTATCCTATTGCATAAGCGGGCAATTATAATGCGCTAAATATAGCTAAAAATAATCGCAGGGGTTATGCTTAAAGCTCTCCTTTATTTGTCCAAAACTATCATTTTAATTATGCGCTATAACATTAAAGACATACTTGATATTGGTCCGCGTTGTATAGAACGCTTTATTGATTCACAAACGCTCGCGCAAATGCCAAACCTTGAAATAGCACTTGCGGGTTGCTCAAACCTATCGGGTCGTTATTGCGTAGCACGCTCAGCACCGCTAGAACATACACTTTTTTATACGCTTGCAGGGCAGGGTAATTTAACAACACAAAATGAGCAGTACACACTTAATGCCAATACACTTATTGTGCTACCAGCAAAGCAAAGCTTTGAAGTGAAAATTGATGCTGAACATTGGGATGTTATTTGGTTAAACCTTGCAAATACTAAACGTTGGCAGCATTTAAACTTAGCGCAAGCATTGGTATTAACCGAGCAAAAACTTGAACCGTTACACCTTGCTATGGAGCTTTTATACAGCGAGCCCAATGCTAATTTACGCGAAAGCGTAACGCCTATTTTAAGTCATTACTTAAATGCTACGCTGCAAAATAATTCACAGGGTGCGGCGCATAATCGTTTAATTAGTCTGTTTGAAGAGGTAGATAAGCGCTTGCAGTTTGATTGGACAATAGAGGTAATGTGCGAACATGTGCATTACTCATCGCCGCATTTGCATCGTTTATGCCAAGCGCAATTTGGTAAAAGTCCAATACAACAACTTATTTATTTACGCATTGAACGGGCTAAAAACTTATTGTTAAACACGGCTTGGCCAATTTCGCATGTGGCAAGTTATGTGGGGTACTCTAATATTTTTAATTTTTCCAAACGTTTTAAGAAGTCGGTAGGTGTGTCGCCAAGCGAATTTAGAAAATAACGTTAGCGGCTCTCTACATTTGAATAAATTTAAGGTATTGTGCGATTTCTTAAATTGCATTTTAGAGTTTTAGGTAGGTAATGCGCTCAAACCGTTTTTTAATAGTGATATTATTAGTGCTTGTACACAGCTTTATTAGCTGTGATGGTGCTGCGTATCATTTGCAAGAAGACGTTGATCACGTAACCAGTTCGTTATCGCAAGGCGACTCCACAGCCGATGATAACCAAAGCGATAAAACATCAACTACCGAGATTCATGCCCACCAACATTGCCATTGTGGCTACAACAGCACCTCTAGCCATTCAATAAGCCCAGAGCAAAGTAAAGCAACTTCGCCTGCGTGCTATAACGGGTTAAATTACCCGCCAGATGTACCGCCACCAAATTTTTATAGCTAGCTTTTAATTTTAAATACTTTGTAAAAACTGCCTGCGCTTGTGCGCTATTAGGCTAGTTATTTACATATTTAGGTTGCTTGATCGCGCTTGTTTTTAAAATAGGCGTAGTGATTAAGTTAACTCTGTTTGTTAAAAAACGGACACGCTATATGAATAAAAAACCAATTATGCTGGTGGCGCTAATGTGCGCGCTACCTGCTTTTAGTACTTTGGCGAATGTTAAAACATTAACCCTTAAGCAGGCACTGAGTAATACCGAACAACAAAATCTGGTATTAAAACGCTACCCTTATCATCAAAAAATATTGAGTGCGCTTAAATCTCAAGCTGCACTTTCGCCTAATCCTGAGCTGAGTTTTGAAGCTGAAAACTTTTTAGGAACCCATGGCTCCCATGCGTTTTCGGGGGCGCAGTACACGCTGGCTTTAAGCCAATTAATAGAGCTGGGCGATAAGCGCCAAAGCCGTATTAATTACGCAACCGCCAATATTAAAGCCCAAGCAATACAGTATCAAAATACCCGTTTAGCGTTATTGGCAACCACTGCTGAGCGATACTATCAAGGCCTTAAATTTCAAACATTATTAAGTTTAAATAGTGAACGTAAACAGGTAGTTACCCAGGCGCTTAAAGCGATTGAACAAAGAGCCAATGCGGGTGCTGCGTCGCAAGCTGATGTAACGCGCATGCGTTATGCACTTAGCCAAGTAGAGCTTGATAAAGCCATGCTTAATAGTGAATTTGAGCGAGCAAGTTTATCGCTTAACGAGCTGTGGAGTGAGGAGCAACCCTACGATACTTTTGCTGGCAATATTAATGTAATTACTGCGCTTAAATCAGCACAAGCACTTTTAGATGCGGTTAACCAAGCTCCTGAATTTGCATTATTACAGCAGCAATATTTACAGCAAACAGCCAACTTAACACTACAAAAAGCAAACGGACAAACCGATATTAACGTAGGGGGAGGCGTGCGCTATAACCAGCAAAATGACTCCAGCTCGTTAGTGTTTTCGTTTTCTATGCCACTGCAATTAAGCAATTCTAATAGCGGCAATATTGCAGCTGCAAATAGTCAGCTCATGCTTTTAAATGAGCAGCAAGGGCAATTGCGCATCCAGCTACGCCAGCAAGTACGTACTTTGTACGCTTATTATCAAGGTCGAGCTAATCAGGCAAAGCTATTATCTGATCAAATTATTCCTCAGGCACAAACATTGATTGAGCAAAGCTTAAAAAGTTATCAACGCGGACAAATTTCGGTGTTGCAATTGCTTGATGCTCAACAAGCACTTTTTGATTCTAAACGCACACTTATTACAACTCACGCAGAGCTGTACCAAGTGCTACTTACTCTTGAGCGTTTAACAGGCCAATCTTTAATTGAGACTCATCAATCATGAATAAAAATATAATCGCATTACTAGTATCACTTTCGTTTGCCAGCAGCTTTGTAAGTACACATGCATTTGCCTCTGCTGAGCATGGCGAGTCAGGTCATAAAGAAACTGAGCAACACGAGCAAAAGCAAGGTCCACACGGCGGCTTTTTATTAACTGACCCTAAATTAACACTTGAGCTTAAATTGCAAGAATTTGCAGGTAATGTTGAGCTACGTGTATATGGCTATAAACAAAATCAGCCAATTAATATAAACGACTTAAACATAACAATGAGTTTAAAACGTTTAGTTGAAGCCCCGCAAAATATACAGTTTACAGCTGAGGGCGACTACCTTGTGAGCACGCAATCAATTAACGAACCGCATTCGTTTGCACTTACCGTTACTGCTAATTATAACAGTGAGAGCATTAGCTATGAGTACGATCAACACGAAGGGCAAACCACGTTAACAGAGCGAGCTATTGAGCGCGCAGGCATTAAAACCGAGATAGCGCAAAGTGGTGAAGTGGATATTACCGATACGCTTTTTGGTGTTATTGCTCCAACACAACACGGCACGGTAGAAGTAATGGCGCCGTATGCCGGATTGATCAGTGATATTTTTGTAAGCATTGGTCAAAACGTTAAAAAAGGCGAAGTACTTGCCAATGTAACCAACCGCGAAACACTGCAAAATTACCCCATTAAAAGCCCAATTAGCGGCGTTGTAACCGAGCAATACTTAAAGCGTGGCGAGCTTGCAAGCACCAGCGCACTTATGCAGGTAGTTAACCTTGATAAAGTATGGGTTGAGTTATCGGCTTTTCCTGAAAACATTGAAAAACTCGCCATTGGTCAAAGCGCTAAAGTGTACGACCTACATCATCATTTAAATACGCAAGGAAAAGTGTTTTTTATAGCTCCAATGATGACTGGCGGGCACATAGCGCGCGCCCGTATAGAGCTTAATAATCCAGACGGGCATTGGCGCCCAGGCATGCATATAAATAGCGATGTAAGTGTGGCTAAAATAAATGCCAGCGTGCGTGTAAAGCCACAAGCAATTCAAGAGTTTAACGGTCAATTCAGTGTGTTTGTTCGTAAAAACAATGTATTTGAAGTGCGCCCCGTTACCTTAGGTGCAAAAAATAGCGAGTGGGTAGAAGTACTTACAGGCTTAAACGCAGGTAGCGAATACGTAACAGACAATAGTTATGTCATTAAAGCCGATATTTTAAAAAGCGGCGCAAGCCACGCTCACTAGGAGGCACCATGATTAATTGGATAGTTTCTTTTGCGGTTAAACGCCGCATGCTGGTGCTTGCGCTTACATTTTTATTTGCTGGATTTGGTGTATACAACATTCAAAATTTAGCGGTAGACGCAGTACCCGATATAACTAACGTACAAGTGCAAATTAATACCAAAGCGCAGGGCTTTACGCCATTAGAGGTAGAGCAGCGCATTACCTATTTGGTAGAAACCGCCATGGCGGGCATACCTAAGCTTGACTACACCCGTTCGCTTTCGCGTTATGGGCTTTCGCAAGTAACGGTTATTTTTAATGAAGGCACCGATATTTATTGGGCGCGTCAGCAAATTGGTGAGCGCATTCAAAGTATTCGCTCCGACTTACCTAATAACGTAGAGCCAAACTTGGGTCCTATTGCCAGTGGTTTAGGCGAAATATTTACTTATAGTGTGCACGCCGCGCCTAATGCGTTAAAAGAAGATGGCACTGCTTACAACGCCGAAGACTTGCGCACTTTGCAAGATTGGGTTATTCGTCCGCAGCTTTTAAAAGTAAAAGGCGTAACCGAAATAAACAGCCAAGGTGGTTTTGAGCGCCAATACCAAGTAGCGCCAGTGCCCGAAAAACTCATTGCCTATAAGCTTACTATTAGCGATGTAATTAGTGCACTTGAGGTTAATAACAGTAACCGAGGCGCAGGCTATATTGAGCGCTTTGACGGGCAATATTTAGTACGCTCGCCTGGGCAGCTTAAAACGCTAGAAGACATAGCCAATACCGTTATAGCTAAGCGCGACGATGCACCTGTACGCATTAAAGATGTGGCTAACGTGCTTTTAGGCAAAGAGCTTAGAACCGGCGCGGCCACTTATAACGGCGAGGAAACCGTGCTCGGCACCGCCATGATGCTAATTGGCGAAAACAGCCGCATAGTGGCAAAAGCCATGGCTGATAAGTTAGTTGATGTGCAAAAAAGCTTACCCGCTGGCGTTATTGTTGAGGCAGTTTACGACCGTACAACTCTTGTTGATAAAACCATAGCAACCGTGCAAACCAACTTATTTGAAGGTGCCGTTTTAGTGATAGTTATTTTGCTATTACTGCTGGGTAATGTAACGGGCGCGCTTATTACGGCAATGGTTATTCCGTTGAGTATGTTGTTTGCCGTTACAGGAATGGTGGGTAATCGCGTATCGGGTAACCTAATGAGCCTAGGCGCAATCGACTTTGGTTTAATTGTTGATGGCGCTGTAATTGTTGTTGAAAACTGCCTGCGCCAACTCGGTGTAGCTCAGCATAAACATGGCAGGCTACTTACCTTAAACGAGCGTTTAAATGTAGTGACCGAAGCCACCAAAGAAGTATTTACACCGGCTGTATTTGGCATTGTTATTATTATGCTGGTTTACTTACCTTTATTTGCACTAAGTGGCGTTGAAGGCAAAATGTTTCAGCCAATGGCATTTACTGTAGTTGCGGCGTTAATTGGCGCGCTTATATTTGGCGTTACCTTTGTACCCGCTGCTATTGCAGTGTTTGTTCGCGGTAAGGTTGATGAAACCGAAAACGCAGTCATGCGCGGCGTTAAAAAAGTGTATAAGCCATTACTTGGTATATCGCTTAAATTACCGTGGCTGATGGTGGGTATTGCCACTGCATTAGTATTAGTGCTTGGTTTTAAAGTTAAAAACATGGGCGCAGAATTTTTACCGAAACTTGATGAGGGGGATATTGCTATGCACGCGCTGCGCATTACTGGCACCGGTATTGAGCAATCTGTGCAAATGCAAAAAGAGCTTGAGCAAGCCATATTAGATCAGCCTGAGGTTGCTAACGTATTTTCAAAAATTGGTACAGCCGATGTAGCAAGCGATCCTATGCCGCCCAATGTTGCCGATACTTTTTTAATACTTAAACCGCAAGAAGAGTGGCCTAATCCAGCACTTACTAAAGCAGAATTGGTTCAGCAAATTCGTACCCGTGTTAACGATGTCCCTGGTAATAATTACGAATTTACACAACCAATAGAAATGCGCTTTAATGAGTTAATTGCTGGCGTGCGCGCCGATGTGGCACTGCGTATTTATGGTGACGACTTAAGCGTACTTAAAGAGTTTGGCGAAAAAGCCACAGGGCTAATGCGTAATATTGCAGGTGCTACCGATGTACGTTTGGAGCAAATGGAAGGATTGCCAACACTTTCGGTAACACCAATGCGCGACCATATGGCGTTATTGGGTTTAAGCGTAAACGATATTCAACAGACACTTGCCGCCGCTGTTGGTGGTGTGCAAACCGGACTAATTTACGAAGGCGATAAACGTTTTTCGTTATTAGTACGCCTTGATAAACGTTGGTCTAGCGATGTATCAGCACTTGCTCGTTTGCCAGTTGCTTTACCTAAAGATAGTAACCCAGAACTTGCGTTTGTACCGCTTGGCGAAGTGGCAACAATTAGCATTGAAAAAGGGCCTAATCAAATAAACCGCGAAAGCGGTAAACGTAACGTAGTGGTAACTGCCAATGTGGAAGGGCGCGATTTAGCAAGCTTTGTAAGTGATGCGCAAGCAAGCATGAATGAATCACTTAACTTACCAAGTGGCTATTGGCTTGAATACGGCGGCACGTTTGAGCAGCTACAATCAGCAAGTAAGCGATTGTCGTTGGTTGTGCCGGTCACTTTACTGCTTATATTTGGCTTACTGTATAGCGCCTTTGGATCGCTTCGTGATTCATTGATTATATTTAGTGGTGTGCCACTGGCATTAACGGGTGGTGTGCTTGCGTTATTGCTGCGCGATATGCCGCTTTCAATATCAGCGGGTGTCGGCTTTATTGCCCTAAGTGGTGTCGCGGTATTAAACGGCGTAGTTATGCTGTCGTTTATAAAGCAGTTACGAAGCGATGGTTTAAGTTTGTTTGATGCAATTCACAGCGGTGCATTACAGCGCTTGCGCCCAGTACTGATGACGGCGCTGGTGGCAAGTTTAGGCTTTATACCTATGGCGCTTAATTCGGGAACGGGTTCTGAAATGCAAAAACCTCTCGCGACAGTAGTGGTTGGCGGGATTATTTCATCAACTTTACTGACACTGTTAATATTGCCTGCGCTTTATAAGTTAGTACATTCTAAATTTACTAAAAAAGCAGAAGCTGAATTAGCTTAAATACTAGCTACTGATAATGTAATAAAAAAAGCAGCTGTACTTACAG
>NZ_WTKW01000140.1:0-10372 GCF_011378745.1 Pseudoalteromonas sp. Z1A6 | reverse complement strand
ACTATAGCGGTAAATATAAAAGCCACTTATTTGAAGTGGCTTTTATTTAAACTATAAATTTTATACATAGAGTTTAGGGTCTGTTAATCTTTCAAGGTTAAATTTGCAGCAGCCTGTTTGGTATTCAAGCGAGGCAGAGCCTACATAGTGTGGTTATTTACCATAAGTAGGTGATGGCAAGCATAAATGACACTCGCTGCTATTTAGGTTTGACTTGGTGATGAAACCCTTTTGTTACCCAGTATTTTACTTATTCTTACAAGGATACAGCTATTAGAGTAATGTGGGCCGTATGAGGTGACTTGGTTACACATTTCACGCCGTGATTAAATAGCCTTTAAATTGAAATCATTTAACTCCGAAAGCTCACATACCTTATTAACTAAGAGGCTAAACTAATTTTATAGAACATTAAAGCAATCATAATAAAAACTACAAGTTGCGAATGAAAACTGTTAGTATTTTTGTTTTCAAACTAAATTTAACATCATGAAACTCTCATCTATTTTATTTATTACGTTTGTTACTTTACTTGCTAAAAATTATGTACATGCAAGTTCGCAGCCTCTTAATCCACAGCGAATAGTGGTTGCAGGAGGCTCAATAACAGAAGTTATTTACGCCCTTGGTGAACAACAACGCATTGTTGGCGTTGATAGCACCAGTGTTTATCCAGCTGCTGCAACTCAGAAGCCACAAATTGGCTATGTTCGCAAAATAAGCGTTGAAGGTGTGTTGTCATTAAATCCAGATCTTATCCTCGCTGAATCAGATATTGGTCCTAAAAAAATGGTTGAGCAATTAAAGCTCACTGGCGCTAATTTGGTTATCTTGCATGAAAACGACAACTTTTGGCGTATTGAAAATAAAATAGAGCAAATAGCCAAACAATTAAATGTTGTGAATAAGGGCAATATGCTCGCAGACTCTTTGCAAGCGGACCGCAAGGCCTTGTCATATATTTTAGAGCAAACAAGTACTAAACCTAAAGTTTTGGTTATCCGCAGTAGTCAACTTATGGTTGCAGGGGCAGAGACGACTGCTGATGAGTTGGTAACTATTGCAGGTGGAGTGAATATGATGGCTCAAACAGTGGTTAATTGGCAGACGATTTCAAGCGAGGCTGCATTGGCACTAAATCCTGATGTGATTATTAGTATGGGAATTGGCGCCAATGATCAGCAACCAAGCGCTGAAATATTATCTGTTTTTAAATATTCAAATGCGATAAAAAATGGGCGTATTTACAATTTTGATGCGCTCTATTTGTTAAGTATGGGGCCTAGAACGCCTCAAGCGGCCGTAGAACTAGCGCATGCATTTTATCCTAAAACACGCTTGCCAGATGGCTATCAATATAGATTTTTAAAATTAGCTGAAAACAGCACAAAAAAACAGGACGAGCGATAGTTATGCTGGCGTTAGGAAATAGGTTATTAGCGCAACAACGGATACGGGTTTTATCTATTCCTGTTTTGTTTATTATTTGTATATTGGTATTTTTTATTGCTCTAAGTCAGGGAGGGGTTGTGATAACGCTGCGCGAGACGATGCTTATGCTAACCCAGCCGGTAGATGATCAGCTTAAACACGCTATAATTTGGCAGATCCGCCTTCCTCGTATTCTACTTTCGATGGTTGTTGGAGCTGGTTTAGCAACCTGCGGTGCTGCAATGCAAGCTTTATTTAGAAATCCATTAGCAGATCCTGGTTTGATTGGCATTGCCAGTGGTGCAGCGTTAGGTGCAGTAGCAACTATTGTATTAGGAACAAGCTTGTTTGCTAATTTTAGCGACAACTTAGGCTACTATGCGGTGCCTGTAGGGGCATTTTTGAGTTGTATTGCGGTATGTATATTTATCTATCGGTTGGGCGCGCAAAATGGGCGTTTTACTATTGTTAGCCTACTACTGGCAGGGATTGCCGTAAATGCGATTGTAAACGCTATTATCGGTATCTTAACACTGGTAAGTAATGAGCAACAATTACGTGATTTAACATTTTGGAGCATGGGCTCTTTGGCGGGGAATCACCTTGCGATGATAATGCCAACACTCGGTATTATTATTGGTTGTTGTATTGGTTTATTACGTTTATCTAAACCTCTTAACGTGTATTTATTAGGAGAGGCTCAAGCGAAGCATGTCGGCATTAATGTGACTAAATTGAAAAAGCAGGTTTTTATATATACGGCACTTTGCACTGCAGCAGCCGTAGCAATTACGGGCGTTATTGGTTTTGTTGGCTTAATAGTGCCGCATATTATGCGCTTAATATTAGGCCCAGATCACCGTTATTTATTACCAGCTTGTATGTTAGGGGGAGCATTAATGCTTAGCCTTGCTGATTTATTTGCCCGTACCATAATGCTACCAGCAGAAGTGCCCATTGGTCTAATAACCAGTGCTATTGGCGGTCCATTCTTTTTGATTATGCTGCTAAAAACTTACCAAGGAGCAAAGTGAACTATGTTAATTGGCAACCAGCTTAGCGTAAAAATCAAACATAAAACGTTGCTGGATAATATTGATTTTTATGTAAAACCACATGAAATTGTAGTTATCATTGGTCCCAATGGCGCAGGTAAATCATCATTAATGAAAGCATTATCAGGAGATTTGCCGTTAAGTGGCGGAACGGTAAATATTAATCAACGAGAGTTAAATGAGTATAGTTTGCTAGAGCTTGCTAAATTAAGGGCGGTATTAACCCAGAGCTACGAGTTAGATTTTCCTTTCACCGTTAATGAAGTTGTTGATATGGCGCATTTTAGTCATCAAGAACAGTGCACGCAGGCTACTTTGAAACAGTGCTCTAATGATGCAATGAAAGCCGTAGGGATTACTCACCTAGCACAGCAATGCTTTACTCAGCTTTCTGGTGGTGAAAAGCAACGTACTCAATTAGCTCGTGTATTGTGCCAATTACAGCCAAGTTTAACTCAGCAAAAAAATGCTTATTTATTAATTGATGAGCCAACTGCTAGCTTAGATTTATATCATCAATATGAAGTTATGAACCAAGCCGTTACAACGGCAAAACAAGGCGCGGGAGTTGTTGCTGTTCTTCATGATTTATCACTTGCTGCGAGCTTTGCAGATCGAATTTACATGCTTGATAAAGGAAAAGTTGTTGCTCATGGCTCGCCTGAAGAAGTACTAACACAGCGCCATTTAAGTAATGTTTATAATATTAATGCAAAGCTGCAAACAGATATTGAAGATGTACTTCCCCACATTATGGTGGCGGAAAAAACACTTACAAATATATGATTTTAAGTTGTATCGATTACATATTATTGAGTGTTTTTATAAAGGGGTAACTAGGGCGTGTTGAATTTTGGTGGTTGAATTTACAGCGGCCTGTTTGGTTTTTAGGTAAGGCAGAGCCTATGTAGTGTGGTCACTGCCCATAAATAGGCGATAACGCAGCATAAAGACCAAACATTCGCTGCCATTTGGGTTCTTTCTAGGGACAATTAACTCTTTGTTGCCTTGTTATCGACACGATTTTCTTACCTCAAAATAGATCACTTAATTAAGCTAATTGGCATTACCGCAATGAGAGTGGACAAGTGTAGCTACATCTTGTAATTCAATATTTTCAGGTATCGCTATCTCTTTGGTTGATGCCTGCAGCCATGTTGCAGCATCATCAAGTGATTTAAATACGGCTCCAGGTATACCAAAGGCTTTTTGAACGCTCATATTCTGCAATTTTTGATATTGCTCCTCAGGAACAACGATAAGCATCGCTTGAACAAGTTGTAGCATTTTCTCTGCCGCACCATTTTTAAGCCATTCTTGTGTTGCAGGACCCGCCCCTTTAGGGTGTTGTAAGGATGCTTCATCTGTATAAACACGCACTACAATAAATGCTTCAGCTCTATCAAACCAACGATCCCATGATATTAAAGAGTCTAAGTGCATTGCTAGCGTGCACTCCCCCTTTGCTACTGTTACAGCTAATGGCCAGAGGCTGCTATCGTATTTAATTGTTGTCATACTTAATAACCTTTGTTATTGATTTTATAGATTTTTCCACGGCAAATGATTTAGCTTTGCTGTGGAAAAATCTGATTGATTAGAATGTATACTGTATGCCCGCACTAATAGTTCTTGGTTGGGTCAATACTGCTGTATCAAAGTTAGTATCAGGTTCATTGCTATCAGCAGGTGCTGTACCTGGATACAATGCAACAGGAGCATCTTCATCAAAAATATTACGTACTGAAAGATACACTTTAGCTTGCTCAGAGATAACGTAGTTCAAACTTGTATCAAAGGTCGCAAAAGCGTCTGTTTTACCGCCTTCATCGTTTGAAATACTGGTATACCAGCCATCAGTGTACTGGCCACTAACGTTAACAACCCAATTATTTGATTGCCATGTGGTCCCTAATTTCATAGAAGCAGAAGGAACCGTAAGTAATGAGTTCCCTTCTAGGCCTGAGTTTGGATAATCAGTGATCTCAGAATCTAACAGTGCAAAACCACCATAAAGATTGAACTGATCATTAATCTGCCAATCGGCATTAAATTCAAAACCAATAGTAGTTACTTCGTCTGCATTTCTAACTACATAAGCTTCATCACGTGAGTTTTCAGGTGTTAAATCAAAAGGTAGTTGCATGTCTGTATATTGCGAATAAAACAGGTTTTGAGATGTGCTTATACTGTTATTAGCCCATTGCTGACGACCATAGATTTCTAAAGAGTTTACGTACTCTTCATCATATTCATAGTTAACAATTGGTGCGCCAAAGGAAATGCCGCCGCCGCCTGCATTATACCCGCGAGATAATTGTAAACCGACAATATGCGTATCACTTACTTGGTAGCTGAGCCCAAGCTTAGGTAATAAGGCACTGTAGTCGTTATCAGATTCTATTTTTGCAATCGCTCTATCAGGATCACCGCCTTCACGTTTGCGATTTTCTTTTTCGTAGCGTAAACCTGCCGTTAGCTCAAATTTGTCACTAAATGGGAGGGCACCCTCAGAGTAAATTGCAAAATTATCTGAATCATCAGTAAAGCTTTGTTTTACAATGAATTGGATCCAATCATCTTGTTTTGAAGTGTAGTAGCGACTACCAATAACCCATTGTTCGCCGTTATCACCTTGATAGCGTAAACGAGGTTCTATCACAAACTCTTTGTTATCAATATTCGCTTTAGAACCATCTGGCGTAGATTTACGTTCAAAATTAAAGTCTGTTGCTGAAGCCGTTACCTCTAACTGTAGTTGTTGAGTTAATGATGCGCTGTATTCAATGCCTAAGCTTTTAGTATGCGTAACATGAACGGGTTGTTGCGGAAAGTTAGAACGACGCTGATCAAATGGATAATCAATGATTTCACTATTTGGACCACTGTATTTGTTATCGGTTAGTGTGACAACAACGCGTGTACCGTATTTGTCATCGCCCTCATAAAGTAATTTCCCTCTAATTGCACGGCCTTCCATGTCAGCTGGGTCTTTAACACCAGGGTAAGATTCATAATCAACAGATGAACTACGTTCAAATTGATCTGCTGCAATTCGTAAGGAAAACTGCTCAGAAAGAGGTTGATTATAAATAGCTGAAAGTCGTTTTTGGTCTAAATTCCCGCCTTCAGCACGAATTGTGAACTCTTGTTCAAACGTCGGATCTTGTGTTTCTACGCGTATTGTACCTGCTATTGCATTACGCCCAGCTAAAGTACTTTGTGGCCCTCTGAGAACTTCAATTTGTTCAAGGTCCCAAATACCTAAATCGCCAAAAACTATTTCGTTATAAGTAGCTGAACGACCATCAATTTGCCAGTTTAAGCGTGCTCTGCTGCCTGCAAAAAATGCATTCGCGTTTTCTGCAGCTCCAGTACCATCAATACCCCTTACTGTTGGAGCTTTACCAGTACCAGTGACCATTGTGATGTTTGGAATTTCGCTTAGTACGTCTCTTACGGTTCTTAATTCGGGGCGGCTTTCAAGTTCTTTACTATCGAAAACAACAACGCTATTACCACTTTGTAGTAGACTTCTTGATAATAACTCTCCAGTAACTTCAATAACGGTCATTTGATCCACTGCGTCATTGTTATCAGTATTAGCTAAAGCTGTAGTAGATGTAAGTGCTGCGAGGGGGATTAAAACATCCTTAAATTTCACAGGTACTCCCTTCTGTAAATGTAAATGATAATTGTTTTCAATGCTATATTCAATTGTATTAAAATACAACACTAAAGTTAATTAATGTTGTATTTTTAACTTAATTGTTAATCAGTAGAGAGGTGGTTTGGCTGTTATTTCAATCTAGGGCGATTTAATCGCGGCGTGAGGTTTGTAACCTAGTGGGCTTGGTAACGGCTCCTGCGTTACCCTACTGGCAGCGCATATTTGGCATTTATTCAACGTTATCGCCTATTTATGGGGAATAACCACACTACATAAGCTCAGCCTTGCCTAAATACCAAGCATACGGCTGAAAATTTAACCTCGAAAGATAAACAGGCCCTAGACAAATTTTTTATCTATTTGTTTCAAATAAAAATTTTAACGACGTATAGTGCAATTTAATTCGTTAAATTGCTCAAAGGTTTATGCAGGTTGGTATAACTAGGAATTTTTGAATTCGCACTCTGTGAGCACTATATTTTTGTCACATTGGTAAAATACGGTTAAGTAAGTGTCTTTAGGCACTTGCGGTGAAAGTGCTTGGGTTATTTTAAATTGCAGTTGTTGTTCATTAAAGGCAATGAGCGTAGCCGCTTCAAAGCCAAAAAATTGTTTCACACTTGCGTACAAAGCTTTAAAAATACTTTCTTTTGCTGAGAAGATAATGGTTAACGGGTGTGATACCTGCTCTGCGAACAATCTAAACTGAGGATAGTCATTAGGGTGCAAAATTTGTTCTTGTAGCTCTCGCTCTTGTTTTGCGCTCATTAGCTGTTCGATATCAATACCAATGCCAGCGATATCTGTGCGCTGAGAGGCCATTGCCATTGCAATCCCTTGAGTATGGGTAATACTAGCGATAACTTTATCAGGCCATATCGGCGCGCGATCATTGCTAGAAAGAATATCAAAAGAGGAAATACCGAGTGCGTTTAGTACTTTTTTCGCACAAAATCGGCCAGCCAAATACTCGGCCTTTCGTTTTGTGACTGCTTTTTGAAGTTGCAGCGGTGAAAAAATCTGATAACTCGAAAAGTCACTATCAATAAAGTGGTTACTATCAAATTTACAACAAAAAGTGCTGTGGCTAAGGTAGGGTGTAAACTGAGTATAAGGGGAAAGTTCCATATGCTATTTGCATTTTTCCTAAAATTAAGAGTAGCGCTTTAATGGTACGTTAAAAATATAATAAATAAAGTAAAGTTTATGACCTGTGCTGAGCTTAAGCTCATTACGTAATGTACAATATGCATGATTAATTAACCTGAACTCTGGATAATAAATCTATATCGAGCAGCTGTTTTCAGCGCTAACTGTGTTGAATTCACTTGCAATAGGCCAGCTATTGACGTGTAAATTTGCCTTGTTTTCACTGAAAATCTTTGGCTAGAGAAAATAAATTTAAATATCACCATGATTCAACACTTTAGTAAATCTCTTAACCAGAGCTCAGGTTACTTAGTTTTTGAGTGTTTAACGAGTTTGGCACAGAGCTTTGATCTCCTGAATAAGGGCAATGCTTGCTTCGTTATCGCCATGCACACATAAACTATCAGCATGTAAAGGTAATACCTTTCCCGATTGAGTTGTTACACAGCCTGTAGTTAACAGTTGTTTTACTTGCGCAATCAGTGCCGATTTATTATGCACGCTACCAGGAATATTCCGCGATACTAACAGTCCTGCATCGGTATATTGACGGTCCGCGAAGGCTTCTAAAATTAATGTTAATTGGTATGTTTTGGCAAGTTGCTGATGGCTTTGTGCTTTAGCCGTTGCAAGTAGCATGAGCTTTAATGGGGTTGGGTAGATGGCAATGGCATGCATGACAGTGTTTAATATTGTTTCATCAGCCATCATGTCGTTATAAAGCGCGCCATGTGGTTTAACATAGCTAAGCGTTAAACCTTGTACTTTTGCCATGCCCTCAATAGCGGCTATTTGATAATGCAGGCAGTTTATTAGCTCGCTTGTACTAAGATTCATTGAGCGCCTACCAAAACCTTGCAGGTCTGGGTAGCTGGGGTGAGCGCCAATTTGTACGTTATATTGTTTGGCAAGTGTGAGCGTGCTTGCCATTACATCGGCATCGCCGGCATGAAAACCACAGGCAATATTAGCCATATCAATATGTGGCATTACATCATCGTCTAGCCCCATTTTCCACGCGCCAAAACTTTCGCCTAAATCACAATTAAGTTTCATATTAATGCGCCTTTTGCGATTTTATTGTAACAGGCAGTACGCCGTTAGCAGGCGCTTCACCCAGTAACACTTTTGCAAGGGCGGTAAAAGCAGGCCCAGATACAATATCGTTTTTATCTACATCAATATTATATGCGTAGGATGCAAGTACAGCATTTGCATAATTACCAAATTTAGCAATGTCGTACGGTGCTCTTAGGCTTATAAAAACAGTGCTTTTATTTTCCTCTTTTGCCATATTTAATAATGACTCAAGTGCTTTTGGTTGCTCTGCATTATTAAGTGCAAAATTAGGATCGTCTTTTAAATCATCCATACCGCCAATTTCTACCGCACTTTGATTAGGCGTTGCATTGCCGGCTATAACTATATCAGCAGCGTGTATTTGTGCTTTTGCGAGTGCAGGGTCGAACCCTTGTAAGCTACTACAGCTATAGGTGAATTTTTGCTGGCTGGTAGCTTCAATTGCTTGCTGCATTGCCATACATTTACGCGTGTCGGGCATAATAATATGAACATTACTTCCTGCTTTTAAATTAAGCGGTAAAATACTGTTATTATTTTTAACCTGCGTTATAGCCTCTACAGCAAGTTGCGCTTCTATTTCACGATGTGCTGCACTGCCAATAACCTGCTTAGCTTCAGTAAGCGCGGTAATAGGGTCAAAATTAGTGCTTAATCTAAATTTATTTTTAAGAGAGGTAATACGCATCGCAGATTGTGCTATTTCTTGCTCATCAAGTTGTTTTGATTTAACCGCTGCAACAAGCTCTTTAATAAGGTCATCGAGCTTGTTTAAATCATCCGGCGTTCTAATTTCAACGGGCATTAGGGCAATGTCAGCCCCAGCCGCAAACGTATTAATTACCGCTTGAGTTGGTGTAAAAAAGTTACTAATACCTGCCATATCAAGCGCATCGGTTACTACAACACCTTGGTAATTAAGCTCACCGCGTAAAATATCAGTAATGATTGCGCGCGACATTGTTGCCGGTTTTATCATGGTTTTGCCATCAACACTTACAAACGTTGTGCTATCGAGCGCTGGATACTGGATATGCGCCGTCATGATCATGCCAGGGTTTTGCTTGGCGATAATGTGTTTAAACGGTGATAGGTCTTGCTCATAAATAACCTCTTTTACATGGTTTACTTGAGGCAAACCTGTATGGCTATCTACATTTGTATCGCCATGCCCAGGAAAGTGCTTTAACGAAGTAATAACGCCATTGTTTTCAAACCCTGCAACTTGAGCTGCGCCTAGCTTACTAACGAGTGCTGGGTTTTCACCAAATGAGCGTACGTTGATAACAGGGTTATCGGGGTTCATGTTTACATCAACCGTAGGCGCATAATTTACATTGATACCCAGCGAATTTAGCTCTTTAGCTATTACTGTTGCTGTTTTTGTGGCAAAGCTTGTACCGTGTTTTTTGTACGTTGCGCCAATCGACATATTACCGGTAAATGATGTAGCAACATCGCGTGGTAAACGCGCTACACGTCCGCCTTCTTGATCTATTGATATAAATAAAGGCAGCTTACTACTGGACTTACTTGCAGCTGTTTGCAATTGGCTATTAAGCGTAATGGTTTGTTCTATTGATTGAGTGTTTTCAGAAAATAAAATAACTCCGCCAATATCGTATTTAGCAATAGCGACGGCAAGCTCATTAGGTAACTCGGTCATTGGAGTTCGGCATTTATTACTTGCTCCTTGCTGGCAAAAGTAGCGAAAGTCGAGTATTAACTTTTGCCCAAGTTGTTGTTCAAGAGAAAGCACGGGTTTAGCAAACGAGGATTGTAATGGCATTAAACACCCAGATAAAAAAACGATAGACGGTACAATACACTTATTTAGCAAAACACACTCCAAGGCTAAAAAGTAGATAAATGTATGCAGCTTAACTACTTTTTAAAGTAACTGCAAAAGAAGGTTTTCTTTACAAAAACCATTAACGTATTGTAAAAATTGAAGAAAAATTATAGTTTTGAACTTAGTGAAAAGTTA
>NZ_WTKW01000014.1:0-27234 GCF_011378745.1 Pseudoalteromonas sp. Z1A6 | reverse complement strand
AACGCGCAAATCCACATGCAAAAATAATTGTTGAACGAATAGAGACGCATGAACAATTTAATATATTAAAATTGGCAGGCTGTGATTTATTTCAGGGGTTCTTTTTCTCTCGCCCAGAAATGATTACGTATAAAGGTGTAGAGCCTTCAAAGTTAACTGTTTTTGATCTATTGCGTTTTACAGCAAAACAAAAACTTTGCTTTAAAGAAGTTCATCAACGAGTGGCCAGAGATGTAGCCATAACAGCCAGGGTTTTAAAGCTGGCTAACGCGCGTTCAGGAAAAGCAAATTTAGTTATTACTTCTATTTCACAAGCGGTTATTTATTTAGGTGAAGATACAATAAGGCAATTTGTTCGTGTATTAGCAATTAGTGAGTTGGGGGTCGAAAAACCAAGCGAATTAACTAAGCTTGCTTTAACGCGGGCACAATTTATGTCGCTTATTTTAGAGCAAAATAATAAAGAGCTGACCGAGCAAGGGTATCTAGTGGGTTTGTTCTCGGTGCTTGATGCTATTTTAGATGCTGATTTAAAAGACATAGTTAAAGAGTTTACCTTAGATGCAGCTATATCTGATGCGTTACTATTAGAGAGCGGCATTTTAGGAAACTGTTTATCGCTTATAAAAGAATTTGAATTAGATAATGTAGATGAAGCTATGGTCCATTTGGCCAACATAAACTCAGAGCTACACATTGGCGATATATTTAATTTTTTACTGGATGCTGTTTTATACAGTGACGACATTATTGAGGCAATAGCAGAATAAATATGCGTAATTGGTTGTCGGTTATAAGTGTAGTGGTTGCTCTTTGTTTATTGTTTCCTGGTATTACAAAACCAGTATTAACAATAGAGGGCAACATAGATAAATCAAAACTAGCGCAAGCGGGTATTGAAATGCTGGCTGAAGAGGGCGATGGTCGAACTCGCAGTATGCTAATGATGTTCTCGAACATGCTAGGGCTTGATAAGTTAGAAGGTGAGATTAGCGCCTATAACAAAACACAAAGTATTTTAGGCACAGTTAAAGAGCTTGCTAGCAATAATAATTTATTTGTAGCCGCTTTAGTGGGGTTGTTTTCTATTGTTATTCCAAGCTTGAAGCTGCTATTACAATTGCTTTATTGTTGCCTACCTTCGAATGGGTTTAAGCAAAAGCTCGGTCTGGTTATTTGTGCATTAAGTAAGTGGAGCATGGTTGATGTATTTGTTATTGCATTAATAGTGACTTACTTAGCAGGTAACGCCCATGGTAAAAGTGGTGAGCTACTTGTTATGAATGCACAATTTGGTGAAGGGTTTTGGTATTTTAGCGCATATTGTATATTTGCAATTATCGCGAGTAACTTAATTAAAACACCTGATAAACCGCAGTCTACATAATTAAAGTATTTGTGGTTGCCGTTAGGTTACCTTACAATCATTTTAAAGTTTATTAAAAGGCATAATGTTGCAACGTTTTTACTCTAGTTTACTCATGATAACTTTACTGCTCACTTTTGTGGGTCAGGCAGTTGCGTCTGTAGCTATGGTATGCGAAATGCCACATATGCCAACTAAAACAGCAATGCATGCCCAAATGCCAATGACACAAAGTAGTGATGCAACAGCTGTCGCTAGCATGTCTGAAAATATGATGCAGATGGATTGTTGCGACGACGAAAGTACGCCACAAAATGACTGTAAATGCCCTATGAGTGGCTGCGCTGCTAACTCAATGCTTAATGTTGATACTTTATTTAGCGTTACTTTACTTGAATCTGAAAAAGTAAATGTACGTGTATTTACTACACAAATTAGTATACCTCGTTCACTCTATCGCCCTCCTATGTCTGCTTAATAGCAGGATAGGTGTAATATCAATTTTATTGAAAACATGCTCATTCTAGCGAGTTAAATTACTCTCTAACTGCGTTAAAAATTACTTATATAAAGCAACTATACTGCGTAATTTTTTCCTTGTTATAGAGCTATTTCCCTACCGCAATAATAGATCATTAATTCAATGCAATTGATATAAAAGGTTTTTGTAAAACTCCTAAACACCTTTTTTGCTTCCTAATTTAAGATTTTCTTTTATTTTTAGATGGAGCAGATGATGAACCACGCTGTAAGTATTAAAGTCGTATTATGTAGTGTTGTGTTATTTAGCACCGCTGTGAATGCGCAAAACAATCAAAATAACCTAAATACCGAAATACTAAAGCAAACTAGTAATGAGCAAACGCTTAGCTTAACGCAAGCGCTTAATTATGCGCTAACGCATGAGCCATGGCTAAAAGCGAGTGGCTACCAAGAAGATGCAGCAATAGCGCAAAGCATTGCTGCAGGCACCTTACCCGATCCTGTTTTAACGGTTGGCTTACTCAACTTACCTACTAACGGTTATGCGTTTGATCAAGAAGGGATGACGCAGCTTAAAGTTGATTTGAGCCAAAAGTTTAGCCGAGGGAATAGTTTAGCGCTTAGACAAAAAGCATTAGCACAGTCTGCTCAACAATACCCTTGGCAGCGCGCCGATCGCTTAGCACAAGTAAAAGCAATTGTGATTGAGTCGTGGTTAAACGCGTATCGTGCTCAGCGAAGTATTGCTTTAATTGAGCAAGATAAAGGGCTATTTACTCAACTTATTGACATTACCGAAGCAAGCTACGCAAGCACCTTAGGTAAAACACGTCAGCAAGATATTATTCGTGCGCAATTAGAGCTCACCCGTCTTGAAGATAAGCTGGTTATGCTTGAGCAGCAATTTGAAAGTGCTAAAAACCGTTTAGCACAGTGGTTACCTATGAATATGCTTATGCAGCCTTTAAATACTGAGTTTACTAAAACCACAGGGCTGGTTGATTTTGCGAGCCTTGAATTTGATGAGCTAATACAGTTGCTTATGGTGCATCCCGCAATTATTGCGATAGATAAAACCGTAACGGCAAAGCAAACCGAAGTTGCGCTCGCTAAGCAAAGCTACAAACCTCAAATGGGCGTTAATGTGGGTTATGGTTACCGAGATGATACCCCGATGGGTGAGTCGCGAGCTGATTTACTCTCTGTGGGGTTTAGTATTGATTTGCCATTGTTTACTGATAACAGACAAGATCAACAGGTTAAATCGGCTATTGCTAGTGCAGAAGCTACTAAAACACAAAAGCTGGTGGCGCTTCAAAAACTCAAAGGCATGTACTTTAAGGAGTTTAGCCAACTCGCTCGTTTGCAAAAACGCGATGCGCTTTATCAAAATACGTTATTACCGCAAATGTCAGAGCAATCTCAGGCAACACTAAATGCTTATACACGCGACGACGGAGATTTTTCTGACGTGATGCGCGCGCGCATTAGTGAACTTAACGCCAAAATTGATGCACTGAATATTCAAGTAGATCAACATATTATTACCGCCCGCCTTAATTATTATGCAAGTAGCTTAGACCCCCAAGTAATGAGCGAGCAAACTGGAGAATTACACAATGAATACTAATTTAAAGTTACTTGTTGCCGCCTTAGTTGGCGCAGGCGCCTTTGGGTTAATAGGCGGCTTAGTAATGCAGTTTTTACCTAGCAACTCGGCAATGAATGAACAACAAAGCGCTGACAAACAGCCCTTATATTGGGTAGCCCCTATGGATAGTAATTACAGGCGTGACGCGCCAGGGCTTTCGCCAATGGGAATGGATTTAGTACCTGTGTATGAAAACGCTAGCAACGCTCAGGATGGACCAGGTGCTGTAACTATTTCGCCTGCAGTAGTTAATAACTTTGGTGTAAGAACTGCCAAAGTGCAGCTTAAAACACTTCACAGCGATATAAATACTGTGGGTTATGTGCAATATAACCAAGACCAACTTATTCACATTCATCCGCGTGTAGAAGGCTGGATTGAAAGTTTATATGTTAAAGCACAAGGCGCAGAAGTTAAAGCCGGTGAGCCTTTATATACATTGTATTCACCACAATTGGTGAACGCACAGGAAGAGCTTTTATTGGCAGTTAATCGTAATAATACCGTGTTAATTCGCGCTGCAAAGGCGCGTTTAGAGTCGTTAAATGTGTCTGATGGATTTATCGAGCGCTTACAAAAAAATAAAAAGATAATGCAAAATATTACTTTTTACGCAAAGCAAAATGGTGTGGTAGATGAGCTAACAGTACGAGAAGGCTTTTACGTTAAACCAGGCACATCAATGATGAGTATTGCCCAGCTTGATGAAATTTGGGTAGAGGCAGAAGTGTTCGAGCGCCAATCAGAACAAGTGAGCGTTGGTTTGCCCGTTACAATGACGCTTGATTACTTAAAAGGTCAAAAGTGGGAAGGTAAGGTTGATTATATTTACCCCGCGCTTGATGCTAAAAACCGGACTCTGCGTGTAAGGCTTAGGTTTGAAAATGTAGATCATCGGTTAAAACCAAATATGTTTGCACAAGTGAGCATTCACGCTAAAGCGAGTAAGGCGCAATTTACAGTCCCTAAAGAAGCGGTAATCCGCACGCAGCATCAAAACCGTGTGGTTATTGCATTAGGTGAGGGGCGTTTTAAATCGGTAGAAGTTGAAGTTGGGCAAATTAATAGTAATGAAGCGGTCATTTTGTCAGGTGTAATGACAGGTGACACGGTAGTTACTTCAGCGCAATTTTTAATAGACTCTGAATCGAGTAAAAGCTCCGACTTTAAACGAATGGAAATGCCTAGTTCTAGTATTAGCTCAGGTATGAGTTCTGTTTCAGGCTCGAATATGAACATGGATATGCAGCCACAAAACGCCACGATTAACGGCACTATTAATGCCATAGATATACAAAATCGCATTATTAATATTAGCCGAGAAGCCATTGAAAAATGGAATCGAGAACCCGCCACAATGGACTTTGTATTAGCGCCAGATATTGATATTAGTCAGTTTGAAAATGCCCAGTATATTAATTTTACTTTTAGCATTATTAACGATGAATTTGTAATTACTAAAGCGCAAAACGCAGAGCCGATTGATCATTCTACTATGCAACATAGTTCTCACTAGGAGCCATTATGATAACTGCCATTATTCGCTGGTCTGTTAGCAATCGCTTTTTTGTGTTGTTGCTTACATTAATTTTACTGGGTGGAGGATTGTTTGCGGTAAAAAATACTCCCGTGGATGCCTTGCCTGACTTATCTGATGTTCAGGTCATTATAAAAACCACTTATCCGGGGCAAGCGCCGCAAGTAGTGCAAGACCAAGTTACATTTCCGCTCACCACAGCAATGCTTTCTGTGCCGGGTGCACAAACTGTAAGGGGTTTTTCGTTTTTTGGTGACTCGTACGTTTACGTTATTTTTGACGAAAAAACCGATTTGTATTGGGCGCGTAGCCGAGTACAAGAATACCTAAGCCAAGTAGCAAGTAGATTACCCGATAGCGCTACGCCAGAGCTTGGCCCTGATGCAACCGGCGTAGGTTGGATTTATTTATACGCACTAGTTGATAAAACAAATAAACACGATATTAGTCAGCTACGAAGCTTACAAGATTGGTTTTTAAAGTTTGAGCTACAAACTGTGCCTGGAGTCTCTGAAGTGGCTGCTGTTGGTGGCATGGTTAAGCAATATCAAGTCAATGTAGAGCCTGATAAATTACGCGCATATGGTATTCCGCTTAGTCTCATTCAAACGGCTATTCAACAAGGCAACCAAGAGATGGGCGCCTCAGTAGTTGAAATGGCTGAAGCAGAATACATGGTAACAAGCACCGGCTACATTAAGAGTGTTACCGACTTGGAAGCCATTCCGCTTGGCGTAAACGCTAATGGTACTGCGCTGCAATTGCGTGATGTAGCTGATATTCGAGTCGGACCGCAAATGCGCCGTGGTGTAGCAGAGCTAAATGGCGAAGGTGAGGTAACCGGCGGCATTGTTATTATGCGCTATGGCGAAAATGCACAAAAAACCATTGAGCTCGTAAAAGCAAAATTAGAATCGCTTAAAAAGGGATTGCCAGAGGGTGTTGAAATAGTCCCTGTGTACGATCGCTCCAACTTAATAAATAACGCGGTAGATAATTTAACAAGTAAGCTAATTGAAGAGCTTATTGTAGTTGCCTTAGTGTGTGTGGTGTTTTTGTTTCATGTGCGCTCATCGCTGGTGGCGATTATTACGTTACCGCTTGGGATTTTAACGGCATTTATAATTATGTATTGGCAGGGGATTAACGCCAATATTATGTCTTTAGGAGGAATTGCAATAGCCATAGGGGCAATGACTGACGGTGCTATCGTCATGATTGAAAATATGCATAAACATATGGAAAAAACGCCCCTTACCAACGAAAACCGCTGGGAAGTTGTGGCTAAATCGGCGAGTGAAGTGGGTCCTGCATTATTTTTTAGTTTATTAATTATTACCGTCAGCTTTATGCCGGTATTTATTTTAGAAGCGCAAGAAGGACGTATGTTTGCGCCACTCGCTTACACTAAAACCTATGCTATGGCAGCGTCTGCTGGGCTTGCGATTACCTTAGTGCCGGTATTAATGGGTTACTTTATTAGAGGTAAAGTCATTTCGGAGCAAAAAAATCCAGTTAACCGATTACTCGTCGCAGCGTATCGTCCACTACTTAACTGGGTGCTTAAATTTCCAAAAATGACATTGGTACTCGCGGTGGTTGTTTCTGTTATTGGCTTTTACCCGGTAAATAAAATAGGCAGTGAATTTATTCCGCCACTCGATGAGGGCGATTTAATGTATATGCCCACAACGTATCCTGGTTTATCGGTAGGTAAAGCGCGCGAAATACTACAGCAAACCGACAAGTTAATTGCCACAGTACCCGAGGTTAAAACAGTATTTGGTAAAGTTGGGCGAGCAGAAACTGCAACAGATCCTGCGCCGCTTACAATGATAGAGACGTTTATTCAGTTAAAACCAAAAGACGAATGGCGCGAGGGTATGACTCTTGAAAAACTTAAAAAAGAACTCGACGGTTTGGTTAAGTTTCCAGGGCTAACTAATGCGTGGGTAATGCCAATTAAAACACGCATTGATATGCTCGCAACCGGTATTAAAACTCCCGTGGGCATTAAAGTTGCGGGACCAAAGTTGAGTGAAATTCAAAAAATTGGTCAGCAAATAGAAGTGCTATTAAAAGATGTGCAAGGCACCGCATCGGTTTACTCAGAGCGAGTAGCCGGTGGACGTTATATAAAAGTAGATATAAATCGTGAAAAAGCCGCGCGTTATAGCTTAAACATTAGCGACGTACAGCAAGTTGTATCTACTGCAATAGGTGGTACAAACGTAACACAAACGGTAGAAGGGCAAGAGCGTTATCCTGTTAATTTACGTTATCCGCAAGCATACAGAGACTCGCCAGAAGAGTTAATGCTGTTACCTATTGTAACTCCTACAGGGCAGCGTATAGCACTTGGTGATGTAGCCGATGTATTTATTGAAGATGGACCGCCTGGTATAAAAAGCGAAAATGCACGTTTAAACGGTTGGAGTTTTATTGATATAGATGGCGTTGATATTGGTACTTACGTTGAGCACGCTCAGCAAGTGCTCGATAAAGACCTAATACTACCTGCTGGCTACTCAATTACGTGGGCTGGGCAGTATGAATACATGCAGCGCGCTAAAGAAAAACTGACTTATGTATTACCACTTACATTAGCGATTATTATTGTATTGCTTTACCTTAATTTTAGAAGCTTTGCTGAGGTCACTATTATTATGGCTACGTTGCCACTGGCAATGATTGGTGGCGTATGGCTAATGTATTTAGAGGGCTTTAACTTTTCAGTTGCAGTAGGTGTAGGCTTTATTGCCTTAGCCGGTGTTGCGGTAGAAATAGGGGTCATTATGTTGGTGTATTTAAACCAAGCCTATCAAGAAAAGTGCCTCGAAGCAGAGCAAGCCGGAAAACCGCTTAGCTTAGTGCAATTACAGCAAGCTATCATTGAAGGAGCAGGGCTTCGAGTACGCCCGGTTATGATGACTGTCGCGACAATTATTATCGGTTTATTACCTGTACTTTATGGCACGGGCACCGGAAGCGAAGTAATGAGCCGAATAGCAGCGCCTATGGTTGGCGGTATGGGCAGTGCAATTGTACTCACCTTACTTGTTATTCCTGCGGTTTACCTACTATGGCGCAAACAAGGACTTAAATAATATAAAACAACAAGACTATAGAGCAATGCTGTTACTACCCATGCATTGCTCTATAAAAATTACCTATAATTTGTAAGTTGTTCTATTAAATAGCTAGTTATTACTAATATTTAAATTAACTAACTGTTTTTAAATAGCTTTTTAATTGGCACGCTTTACGCAGTGTATTACCTATACAGTCAACTAAGTAAGGAATGCACATGCAAGTTAAAACAATTAAAGAGGTATACGATTGGACCGTTTTGTTTCATACGCAAATGGCGGCTAATTTTTATAGCGTAAAGGATTTACTCGATGAACATAATGCAATGCTGGTGGACTACTACCTAAATTACGAAAAAAAACTCGCCGAAGATTTAGTCGGGTTTAAAGCGATAACCGAAATAAATACGCTCGATACGTACAGTTATGAATACTTTGCTAAAAATCCTGAGCTAATTACTTTTGAAGACATTAGTAAAGATCAGCAATTCGATGAAGAAGTCATTCAAGGGTATTTAGCACAGCAACATCAAAAAGTGATTGAGTTATATGAATACTTACTTGAACGCGCCGAAACCGAAAGTGGGCAAGAAAAGCTTCAACAAATACTAGAGCTTGAAAAGCAAGGTATAAAGCAAATGATGCAAAGTACTAATCGTCATATGGATATGTAGCTTTATAAAAGAGCGGGATTACTGAGTTTATCTCGCTCTTATTAGCTTTAAGGTGATTATTTAAAATAGCTGATGCTTGCATCGGCTTATTTTATGTCTGCGTTAAATAATCTGCAGAGCATTTTGATGGACTAAAATGGTATGCGTGTCAGTTGTATGGCACGCATAAATGGAGGTTAAACTTCTTCCGTATCTACAATCAAATCACTTGTAATTGATTCCAATGCTTCAATAACTTCGTCTTTATCCATACCATTTGGCAGAGTAACGGTAGCAACAGCGCTAAAAATAGGCACTCCCCAATTAGGTGCGCTTTGTTGTCTTGAATTTAAGTGAGTAATATTAGCGCCTTTATGACGTATTATACTTGCCAGTTCTTGAACAATACCAGGACGGTCGTTACCTGTTATAACTAGATTAATTTGCTCTAGTGTTGATGGTTCAATCTCTGTGTTTCCGGTTTCAATACGAACGTCTAATTTAGGTAACTTATTTAAAGCACTTTGTAATGATTGAAAATGCTCCTCAGCAACTTCAAGTTGAATAATACCTGCAAAATGACCTAATAAATGGCTTAAGTTACTACTAAGCCAGTTGCCATGATTTTGTAATACGACTGATGAGATGCTCTCTACTAAACCAGGGCGATCTTTCCCTAAAATAGTTATAACCAACTGCTTCATAAATAATTCTCTTTTTAAGCCCAAAGAAAGTAAATGCATAGGCATTAAGTATGTTGTCTAATTTAAATTGTGTGTTGTTGCACTTTTTATAAATCTTTGATTATAAATTAAAAAAATGAATATAGTTGTGTTGACTATACGCAGTATTAATAGTCATTATTATTTACTAAGTACTCTTTTAGTATTGACCTCGATAAATACTTTGTCCAATTATTTTATAATTTAGTTCACTTATAAATCACCTATTTGAAGCTAATTTAGACTTTTCCCTCGTTAGTTTTATTTAAAGCTGTTTTAGAGTGCTTATTATTACTGCTGTAACATTACTGTCATCTTGATGAAATATAATTTATGCAACGTTAAGATTTAAGGGTGTTTTGATGACTTCAAATCCGAATAAGCCGACTTTTAATACGGATCGAAGCCGTCTATTTAAAGATCGGTTTGCCAAGTTTGGCATAACCGCAGGTGGGATAATGGTATTGGTAGCACTGCTATTAATATTCTTTTACCTTCTTTATGTAGTACAGCCAATTTTTGAATCAGCAAAAGTAGAAAAACGCGATAGCTTTCATGTTGCTAATTCACAGCAAATAGCAGGCTTAGGTGTAGAAGAGCAAACTGAAGTTGCTTATTTACTCAGTCAGCAAGGTCAGGTTGATTTTTACAGTGTGCAAGATGGCAGCTTTGGTAAAAAGCTTAAAACATTAAACGCCGAGCTACCAAGTGATGCAACAAGCTTTGCAACAAGCGCGCCTTTTCAAGGGCATTATGCGTTTGGTTTAGAAGATGGCACCGTAATGGTTGTTGCACCTAAATTTTTAGTTACCTTTCCAAATAACGAGCGTAAATTAACACCTCGCTTAGGTTTTCCTCTAGGGGAAATGGCTTTAGAAGTAGATGAACAAGGTGCAGCTATTAAACGCTTTGCATTTAGTCACTATGAAGACAAAACAGCGGTTGTAGCTCTTACAGAAGATAAGCGTGTATTATTTAGCAGCTTTATTGCTGAAGAGAATATGTTTACCGGTGAAGTAGAGTGGGTTGTTGAGCGTACAGAACTTGATGTTAATGGACGTGTAGACGAATTATTAATGTCGCCAGATACAACACGTACTTTTGTACGTTCTGCTAATCAAGTGTATGTATACGATACGCGTGACCCAAGTGATGTAGAGCAAATTCAGTTGCTTTCGGCTAACGAAGAAAATGCAAATATTGTATCTGCACAACTGCTAGCGGGCGCAAACTCACTCATGCTTGCTAATGATAACGGTGAGGTTTCGCAGTGGTTTGAAGTAAACACTGACACAGGCCGTGAATATCAAAAAATTCGCTCATTTGAAACAACTAAGCAAAGTAAATTAAATGTATTTACTGAGTTTTACCGTCGTACTTTTTTTACTACCGGCAATAATGGTGAGCTAGGCGTGTACTACACAACCAGCGAAGCAAAACTTTGGCAGGGGAAAGTAAGTGAAGGCGCAATAGAAAACTTTGCAATTGCACCACGTTCAAATGCTGCGTTAATTTTAGCGGATAATAAGCTAACAGTATTAGACATTCATAACGAGCACCCAGAAGTTACGTGGTCAGCACTTTGGCAAGAAGTGTGGTACGAAGGTTACCCAGAGCCAGGTTATATTTGGCAGTCAACATCAGCCAGTGACGACTTTGAATCTAAGTTTTCACTTGTGCCAATTTCGTTCGGTACATTAAAAGCAGCACTTTATGCGATGTTGTTTGCTGTACCAATCGCGCTTTCGGCGGCTATTTACACGGCATACTTTATGTCGAGCAAATTACGTAAAGTGGTTAAGCCTACCGTTGAAATAATGGAAGCATTACCAACCGTTATTTTAGGTTTTTTAGCGGGTCTTTGGTTAGCCCCATTAATAGAAGAGCACTTACCTGCCATTGTTGGGTTACTCATATTATTACCTTTAGGTATGTTAGCGACAGGTTTAGCCTGGACTAAATTACCAACAAAAATACGCCATAGAATTCCTGATGGTTCGCATTCAATCATCCTTATTCCGGTCGTTTTACTTATTGGTTGGTTTTCGTTTGCTATGAGCGAATTTGTTGAACTTTGGATGTTTGACGGCAATGTACGTCAGTACTTAACAAATGAGCTAGGTATGACATTCGATCAACGTAACTCGCTTGTTGTAGGTATTGCGATGGGTTTTGCGGTTATTCCTACTATATTCTCAATTGCAGAAGACGCGGTATTTAGTGTTCCAAAGCATTTATCAAATGGCTCATTAGCATTAGGTGCGACGCAGTGGCAAACACTAATACGTGTTGTATTACTAACAGCAAGTCCAGGTATTTTCTCTGCGGTAATGATGGGACTTGGCCGAGCAGTTGGTGAAACCATGATTGTACTTATGGCAACCGGTAATACACCGATTATGGATTGGAGCATTTTCCAAGGTATGCGTACGCTTGCAGCAAATATTGCAGTTGAAATGCCAGAGTCAGAAGTAGGTAGTTCGCACTATAGAATATTATTCTTAGCAGCCTTTGTATTATTCATATTCACATTCATTTTTAACACAGTCGCTGAGTTTGTTCGCCAGCAACTGCGTGAAAAATACAGCTCAATGTAAGCGGAGAGACATGACATGGTAAAGCAGTGGTTTAAGTCTGGTTCTCCTTGGATTTGGATGACCGGTGGTGCAGTGAGCATCAGTTTGATTTCAGTTTTAGGCTTATTGGCAATGATAGCCTGGAAAGGGTTAAGCTTTTTCTGGCCTTCAGAAGTTGTACAGTTTGAACTTGAAGGGTCGATTGCAAAGCAAACCGTTATTGGCGAAGTTTACGATCGTGAATTAGTACCAAAAACGCGTTTAGCCGCGACAGGTATTGATGTTAGCGGGTTTGAAAAAGAAGAAATAGAGCGCTTACTTATTAAAACAGGTAACCGCGAATATGTAGATTTAGATTTTCGTTGGATATTAGAAACCGACATAACAAATAAAACAGCACCAGCGGCGCTTGCAGTATTTGAGCGTAGTAAAAACGGTAACTTTTATGGTTATGTGCAAAACGTTATTAAAGACGGTCAACCGGTTAATGGCGATAAAATAGAAGCGCTACATGAGCTTGTAGAGCGTGCGGTTGATTTAAATGACGAAGCACTTGATTTGCAAAATGGTGACATTGGGCATATTAACTACGCACTTGAACGCTTACGTTTAAAAGAAAAAGGCTACTTACTTGATAACGCTCTCACTGATGAGCGTGTTGCTGAGCTTGCTCAAGCACGTGCTGAATTACGTGCAGAGTATGGTGTACTTGAAAAAGATTTATTTGCACTACGCAAACAAGCTAAACGTGACCACGTAACTGTAAAAGATATGCGCGGTGAAGTTGTTACAATTCCTATGTATCAAGTACTTGATGTTTGGTTTCCAAACGATATGGGCTTTTTTGCAAAGCTAGGCCACTACTTTGTGCAACTAGGTAAGTTTGTATCCGATGATCCACGTGAAGCAAATACAGAAGGCGGTGTTTTCCCTGCTATATTTGGTACTGTATTTATGGTTATGCTGATGGCTGTAATTGTGACGCCGTTTGGCGTTGTTGCTGCAATTTACTTACACGAGTACGCCGCAAAAAATGCAATCACTAAAATGATTCGTATCGCAGTGATTAACTTGGCCGGTGTTCCTTCAATTGTATACGGTGTATTTGGCCTCGGCTTTTTTGTATACATGTTAGGTGGTAGCTTAGACCAATTATTTTATCCAGAATCGTCGCCAACGCCAGTATTTGGTACGCCAGGTGTAATGTGGTCGGCATTAACGCTCGCTATACTAACGCTGCCAGTTGTTATTGTATCGACTGAAGAAGGTTTATCTCGTATTCCAAGTACCGTACGTGATGGTTCACTAGCGCTTGGCGCAACAAAAGTTGAAACGTTATGGCGCATAATTATTCCAATGGCAAGCCCTGCAATTATGACAGGTTTAATACTGGCAGTTGCGCGTGCTGCAGGTGAAGTTGCACCGTTAATGCTAGTAGGCGTTGTAAAAATGGCTCCTACATTACCACTTGATGGCAACTTCCCATATTTTCACTTAGATAGAAAGTTCATGCACTTAGGCTTTCATATATACGATGTTGGCTTCCAAAGCCCTAATGTTGAAGCGGCACGCCCGCTGGTATACGCAACGGCCTTTTTATTGGTGTCGGTGATTATTACCCTAAACATAACGGCCATTGGTATACGTAACCATTTACGTGAAAAGTACAGATCGCTTGAACACTAATTAGTAAAGATTTTATAGGTAACAAAAATGATTACAGTCGCTCCAAAAGTAAACCAAGCTAATATAGGCCAGAAGTTAGACCTAGAAAATTTAACGGATGACCAAAAAGCGCTAGAGATTAAAGATCTCGATCTTTACTACGGTGATAAGCAAGCGCTTAATAAAGTAAATATGAACATTCCAAAAGGCCAAGTAACTGCGTTTATTGGACCATCGGGCTGTGGTAAATCAACTCTATTACGTTGTATTAACCGCATGAACGATTTGGTTGATATTTGTCGTATTGAAGGTGAAATATTACTTCACGGTCAAAATATTTACGATAAGAGCGTAGATGTAGCAGCACTTCGTCGTAATGTAGGTATGGTGTTTCAGCGTCCTAACCCATTTCCTAAATCAATTTATGAAAATGTGGTTTATGGCCTACGCTTACAAGGCATTAAAGAGAAGCGTAAGTTAGACGAAGTGGTAGAGCAATCACTTCGTGGTGCTGCTTTATGGGATGAAGTAAAAGATAGATTACACGATAGCGCGTTTGGCTTATCGGGTGGTCAGCAACAGCGTTTAGTTATTGCTCGCTCAATTGCAATTGAGCCAGAAGTTCTTTTATTAGATGAACCTACATCAGCACTTGACCCTATTTCTACTTTGGTAATAGAAGAGCTAATAAACGATTTAAAAAACCAATTTACCGTTGTTATTGTTACACATAACATGCAACAAGCAGCACGAGTATCTGATCAAACAGCCTTTATGTATATGGGCGAATTGATTGAGTACTCAGACACAAATACCTTATTTACTACACCAACGAAGAAAAAGACCGAAGATTATATTACCGGTCGTTACGGTTAATTAGCCCGTTGTAGCGTGTTGTGCAAGATTAAGAGAGAAGGTAACTATGGAACATAATATTAATAAACATATTTCTGGGCGTTTTAACCAAGAACTAGAAAATGTACGTAATCATGTATTAAGTATGGGTGGCTTAGTTGAGCAGCAGTTAAATAGTGCGCTTGATGCGGTGAGTCGTAACGATGCAGAGCTTGCTCAAAAGGTACGTCAGAACGATTATAAAGTGAATGCAATGGAAGTAAGCATTGATGAAGAGTGTACGCGTATTATTGCTCGTCGTCAGCCTGCAGCAAGTGACCTGCGTTTAGTGATTGCAATTGCTAAAACAATTGCTGATTTAGAGCGTATTGGCGATGAAGCTGAGCGAATTGCTAAAGTTGCACTAGACTCATTTACCAAAGATCAGCAAGATTTATTAGTAAATATTGAAAATATGGGCCGCCAGGTTTTAAAAATGCTACACGACGTACTAGATGCATTTGCCCGTATGGATGTGCAACGTGCATTTCAAGTACATAAAGAAGATGCAAAGGTTGACCGCGAATATGAAGCCATCACACGTCAAATAATGACTTACATGATGGAAGATCCACGCTCAATACCTAAAATCATGGACTTAGTCTGGTCTGTTCGCTCATTAGAGCGTATTGGTGATCGCTGTCAGAACATTGCTGAATACATTATTTATTTTGTTAATGGCAAAGATATTCGCCATACATCTCAAGAAGATATAGAAAAATCACTATGATTTTTTACCCATCATGCTTTTCTATTAAAGCGGCTTAGTGTCGCTTTATGTATTGCAAGCTTTAGTGAAGTAATAAAAAGCGTTCACAATCTTGGTTAATACTGTAAAATTCATGCTGCAAAGCATATCAATTTGATTAAAGGGTCAGTTATGCCTACAAACGCGTTTTTAGGAGTATTTGCAAAATCTCCTATCAAACCAATGGAAGAACACATCAAGAAGGTTCATCAAGCAAGTAAAGCTTTGATACCTTTTTTTAATCACGTATTTAAAGAAGAGTGGGTACAAGCAGAAGAGCTTCGCATCACTATTCGCAATTTAGAACGTGAAGCTGATGATATGAAAAGAGATATACGTTTACAATTACCGCGTGGTTTATTCATGCCGGTAGAGCGTACAGATCTTCTCGAACTAGTAACTCAACAAGATAAAATTGCCAATAAAGCAAAAGATATTGCAGGGCGAGTGATTGGTCGTGAAATGACCATTCCAAAAGTTATGCAAGCTGATTTCTTAGCTTACTTAACCCGTTGTGTAGATGCGACTAAACAAGCATCTAAAGCAATTAACGAGTTAGAAGAATTGCTAGAAACGGGTTTTAAAGGTCGAGAAGTCACCTTAGTAGAAAAAATGTTAGTTGAATTGGATGCCATAGAACAAGACACGGACGAAATGCAGATAAAAGTACGCCGCCAGCTACGTGATGTAGAGGGTGAGTTAAATCCAATTGATGTTATGTTTTTGTACAAAATCATTGAATGGGTTGGCGAGCTTGCAGATATTGCAGAGCGCGTAGGATCACGTCTTGAGCTGATGTTAGCTCGTTAATTTAAAATCAGTTCAAACACGAAAGATTAAGGTTTTACAATGGATATCATTGCATCTTACGGCACGGTATTAATTTTAATTGCCGCAGCAGTCGGCTTTTTTATGGCTTATGGTATTGGCGCGAACGACGTAGCGAACGCCATGGGCACATCTGTAGGTTCAAAAGCGCTAACAATCAAACAAGCTATTTTTATAGCGATGATTTTTGAATTTGCAGGCGCTTACTTAGCAGGTGGTGAGGTTACATCAACAATTCGTAAAGGAATTATCGATGCCGCACCATTTGCAGACATTCCTGAACTTATGGTTCTGGGTATGATTTCGTCTTTATTTGCAGCGGGTGCTTGGTTATTAATGGCCTCGTTCTTGGGTTGGCCAGTATCAACGACTCACTCAATCATTGGTGCAATCATTGGTTTTGCGTTAGTTGCTGTTGGTACTGAGGCGATTCAATGGGATAAAGTAGGTGGTATTGTTGGTAGTTGGATTATAACGCCCGCCATATCAGGCTTTATTGCATACTTAATATTTATGAGTGCACAAAAACTTATTTTTAATACAGATGCACCACTAAAAAATGCTAAACGCTATGTACCACTTTATATGGGTTTAGCAGGTTTTATAATGGCCTTGGTCACAATTAAAAAAGGCTTAAAGCATGTTGGTGTTGATTTAGGTGCAGCCGAAGGGTACGCCTTAGCAATAGCTGTAGCAGTTGTCGTTGCTATAATTGGTAAAATTGCTATTTCTCGTTTAAATATCGATCCAAAAGCAGATAAACAAATGCAATTCAACAATGTTGAAAAAGTGTTTGCTGTTCTTATGGTATTAACAGCATGTTGTATGGCCTTTGCACATGGTTCTAACGATGTTGCTAATGCAATCGGTCCACTAGCTGCTGTTGTAAATATTGTTGAAAACAATGGTGAAATTGCTAAAAAAGCGGCTATTGCTTGGTGGATTTTACCTCTAGGTGGTTTCGGTATTGTTGCGGGTCTTGCTATTTTGGGCAAAAAAGTAATTAAAACGATTGGTGAAGGCATTACACATTTAACGCCTAGCCGTGGTTTTGCTGCTGAACTAGCCGCTGCTTCTACCGTTGTTATTGCATCAGGTACTGGTATGCCAATCTCTACTACTCAAACCTTAGTGGGTGCAGTATTAGGTGTAGGTATGGCACGTGGAATTGGTGCACTTAACATGGGTGTTATCAGAAACATTGTAGTTTCTTGGGTAATTACATTGCCAGTTGGCGCTGCCCTTGCTATTGTTATTTTCTACGTACTAAGAACCGCATTTGGGGTTTAACAAAAAAGTACTCAAAGACTTTTAGCTTGAAAAGATCTCAATGCCCTAGGTGTTGGGGTCTTTTTATTTGTGGAAAGAAAAAATGACCAATCTTCCAAGTATCAAACAGCTACAGTATTTATTAGCTGTTCATCAACATCAGCACTTTGGCAGAGCTGCCAGTGCCTGTTTTATAGGGCAATCTACTTTAAGCAGTGCTATTCAAAATCTTGAAGAAACGTTGGGTTGCCAGCTTATTGAACGCGAAAATCGCAGCCTTATGTTTACCAGTATTGGTGAAGAAGTTGTTGAGCGCTCTCGTAAAATAATTAACGATACAATTAGTTTAAAAGAACTCACTAAAAGCTTTTTAACACCACTGAGTGGTAAATTAACAGTGGGTGTTATACCTACAATTGCTAGCTTTATAGCGGCTCCTCTGTATCACTTTTGTAAAGAAACCTTTTGTGATTTAGAGTTGGTATTAATAGAAGATACGAGTGATAAGCTACTGGATAAACTTGAGCATGGGCATATTGATTTAGCGCTACTTGCACTGCCATACGAAACCGATAAATTTCATACACAAGTATTGGCAAAAGATCAGTTTAGTTTAGTGCACCATAAGGACTACAGCGCTGCAAAGGGCGTAGTCGACTTTAATCTATTACCAGAGGCTAGCGTATTCTTACTCGAGCGTGAGCACTGTATGACAGGCCATGCGCTTAGTGCATGTCATTTAAACCGTGCTAGTTGTATTAACCCATTTGAAGCAGCAAGCTTGCATACATTATTGAGTATGGTTGAGCATCAGCTCGGGGTGACTTTTTTACCACAAATGGCGATTAACGCCGGAATTTTAGATAATAAAAATATGGTGGCAACACCATCACAAAGCGATGCATATAGAGATATTGGCATATTGTGGCGTAAAACTACGGGGCGGATCCGCGACTTTAAGTTATTTAGTCAACAGCTTGAGATATTTTTAAAGCGCCAATGTAGTTTAGATTTTTCTAAATAAGAATAGGAAATGAATGAAAGCAGCCTATAAAGGCTGCTTTTGATTTTGAAGATGGCTTTCAAAAGGCTCAAGTTCGGGTAAAAATAGTAAATAAATCCATACCACCAAGTTAAAGTAAGGCACGCAACCTAATACAGTAAAAACCTTAACTGGGTAGCCTTTAATATTTGCGTAACGATAGCACTGATACGCGATTGCAAAATGTATAATCAGTAATAACATAACTAGCTGTGTCATACCTTTCTCCTTAAAAGCTTAAATAGCTTTGAAACCCACTATAAATATCAGTACTACGCCGCCAAAAGGTAATGTCATGTTTTTAAAGTGAAATGCGTTAAAATGCACGACATTTTTATTTGATACTGAAAGTATAGGCAAGAAAGGTAATATTGGTAGTAACAAATTGTTTAATTTTGTTTATTTTGGGCTAGCTTGTTGTTGGTAAAACGTTTTATTTTTTGAAATTTTTTCAAGTTCATCTTTTACTTTTTCAACAGGTATTGGGCGTGCAATAAAGTAGCCTTGTCCATAATCAACACCTATCTCTTTTAGTGCAAAAAATATCTCTTCGTTTTCAACGTACTCAGCTACAGAGCGCTTATCGAGAGACCGACTAATATCATTTATTGCTTTTACTAACGCTAAGTCTATAGGGTCATTAAGCATGTCGCTTACAAATGAGCCATCAATTTTTACATGCTGTGCTGGAAGCTGCTTTAAATAGTTAAATGTACTAAAGCCAGTTCCAAAATCGTCAATAGAAAAATGACAGCCTAAGCTATTAAGCTTCTCAATCATTTTACGAGTCGCTTTTAAGTTGTTAATACTTGCTGATTCAGTTATTTCAAAAATTATCCGCGAAGGGGGCACGTTATACTTTTCAAGGTTTGATTCAATTAATGGCAATAAGCGTTCATCTAAGAATGATTGTGCTGACAAATTAATAGCAACTTGGTTTAACTCTGGGTGCTTAGATACACAAGCAACGGCATTACGTATAACGCATTGATCCATCAAAAATGTGTCGTTAAGCATCTCTAAAGAGGGAATAAATTGATTTGGGTACACAAGTTTACCTTTGAGTTTTAAGCGTAAGAGCGCTTCAAAATAAGCAACTTTACACTCTTTAAAATCCCAAATAGGTTGGTAATGCAGTTCAATATTATCTTGCTGCAGTGCTTGTCGAATTTCGTGACCCCATTCAAGCCCAGTTTGAAGCGTATTGTTTTGAGCGTCCTCTTTTGAGTAGCAATGTACTAAGTTACGCCCTAAATTTTTGGCAATATACAAAGCAATATCGGCTTGTTTTAAACATTCATTAGGATCATTGTTTTGTATCGTAATTTGAGTTAAACCGATAGAGCAGCTAATTGTGTATATCTGATCTTCTGATTTAAAAGCATGTTTTTCTATTGCGCTGCACACACCTTCAGCAATAAGGTGTGCATCCAGTAAATTCATATCGGTAAGTATGACTGCAAACTCATCGCCGCCTATTCGGCACACCAAATGGTCTTCGCCAATATTTGCTTTAAATAATTGCGCGACTTCTTTTAATACTATGTCACCTTGGTGGTGACCTTTGCTGTCGTTTATTATTTTAAAGTGATCGAGGTCAATATAAATAACAGCATGCTCTATGCCATCATACGTGTATTTATCTTGGCATATTTTATTAAGCTGTTGATCAAAGTAATAACGGTTATGTAAACCAGTTAATGGGTCATGGTGTGCTAAATGACGTAGTTGGATCTCTGCTTGTTTACGTTCGTGTATGTTGTCGATAGTGGCGGTTATGGTCGCGTTATTACGACTATTTTTGATTAGCTGTAATCTGCATTCGACCCAAATTAAATTGCCATTTTTATGGGTGAGCTTTACTTCTATTTGTTGCTGTTGTTCGCCACCATGTAAAATGTCATTAATAGTATAATTTAGTCTTTCTTTATCTTCGTTATTACAATAAGCGCTTAGTGGGGTTTGTAGTGATGATTTAACACCAAAACCGCTTAATGTCTCCCATGCAGGGTTAATAAAACGAATATGCCCTTGCTGATCAAGCTCTAAAACAACCGTATTCAAATGCAATAAAATACGCTGATGAGCCGAAAATAACTCTTTGTAACGCACTTCGCTCACGCTTAGCTGCTCTACTTTGTAAGCAAACTCAGCATAACTCACCATAAAATCTTCACGTCGTGCGGCGTGGTCACACACTTTATTTAAAAATGAAGGGTCGTATGGGGCTCTAATAAAATCGGTAACACCAGACAGCAAAAGCTGCTCAGCGTAATCAGCATCATCACTTTCTATAATCGTAACAATAGCTTGTTTAGAATTGTGCTGTAGTATTTCTTCAACGAGTACACTCGAGCTCCCTGCACTTGATGTAGTGGCATCGAGTAGCACAATTGAAAACTGCTGTTGGTTGTAAGCGTTTAGTGCTGCTTCAGCTGAGGTAACGTGAGTAATAGCAAAGTTTAACTTTAACTGTTCACTAATTTTGTCGGCCGTATTTTGAAGTGGCTCTAATAGCAATAAATTTAGTCGGCTACTTTTTTCTAGGTGCGTAGATAAAACATTCGCAAGCACTTGAGGAAGCATATCTTTATGTTCAAACGGCAGTACAGCATCTATCCCGTAGCTTCTGGCTGTTGTTTCGGCAATACGCTCACAGTAAATTGGCGGAATAAGTAAAATTGGGGTGTTTTTTGGTGTTTTTAATAATCCTGAGCGGATCATCCTCGAAAAGCGCCAGCCGTCAATTTTTCCAACATTAATGCCCGTTATTATAATATCAACAGGGTGTTGTTTTAAAAGCTTTAAAGCTTGTTGGCTATCTTGCGCATCAATAAAGGTAAATACATTTAAGCTATCTAAAGTGCCTTTAATCGCGCGACGTTCAGCACTACTTGCGTTTAATATTAGCAATTTAAGCTGGTTTGGCACGTGTTGAACACCCCTAATGTAACTTATAATAATTCAGCCGAACAAGAATAGTGACATTTAACCATAAGAACAAGAAAATTAAATGACAAACACGCAAACAAGACATTATAAGTTTGGCTGATTTCTTGAGCTTAATATCCGATACATATACACTTGGCGCGATTTTAAATGATGTGGATTACTAATTATGCGCGTGGCTGACTTTAGCTTTGACTTACCTGATGAATTAATAGCTCGTTTTCCTAAAGCGGACAGAACTAGCAGCCGTTTACTTACTTTAGATGGCCCAAGCGGAACTCTAGAACATAAAGTGTTTAGCGACATACTTGATTTAGTAAACGAAGGCGATTTGTTAGTCTTTAACAATACACGCGTAATTCCAGCACGTATGTTTGGTCAAAAAGCCTCTGGCGGCAAAGTTGAAGTGCTTGTAGAGCGAGTGCTAGATGAACATCGCGTACTTGCGCACGTACGCGCGAGCAAGTCGCTTAAGGTTGGTAACGAAGTTATTTTAGAGGGCAAAGCCAAGGCAATAATGGTTGCACGCCACGATACATTATTTGAGCTTGAGTTTGATCATAGCCAAAACGTGCTAGATATACTTAATGATATTGGTCATATGCCACTGCCTCCTTATATTGACCGACCTGATACCGAAGCTGATCGCGAGCGTTACCAAACTGTTTATGGAGAAAAGCCAGGTGCAGTTGCTGCGCCAACAGCGGGCTTACATTTTGACGATAAGTTAATGACGGCACTAAAAGATAAAGGTGTAAACATGGCCTTTGTTACTTTACACGTTGGCGCCGGTACTTTTCAGCCAGTACGAGTAGATAGTGTTGATGAGCATATAATGCACTCCGAGTACATTGAAGTACCCGATGATGTAGTTGCTGCCGTTGCACAAACCAAAGCAAGTGGCGGGCGCGTAATTGCTGTAGGCACAACTTCAGTACGCTCATTAGAGTCGGCAGCTAAAGTTCACGGCGGCAAGTTAGATACGTATTTTGGTGATACCGATATATTTATTTTTCCGGGTTACCAATTTAATGTTGTTGATGCCATGGTCACAAATTTTCACTTACCAGAATCAACGCTTATAATGCTAGTCAGTGCTTTTAGCGGACAAGACAATATTATGGGTGCATACAATACGGCAATTGAACAAAAATACCGATTTTTTAGTTACGGTGATGCGATGTTTTTAACACGCAAGTAACCGTTTATTATTTAATACTCAGTAAAAAACACTAAAAACCCCAGCAACGAAGCTGGGGTTTTTGTTTAGCATAATAAGCAAACCTGAATTTATCGCAGCTAATAGTATTAATGAGGTAAAAAGGGTAGAATCGAGCGGTTAAATTATAGCTTGTTGGACTGTTTTTCTGACATTGAGGATGATATGAAATTTGAATTAGATTGTACTGACGGAAAAGCGCGCCGCGGCCGCTTAATTTTTGACCGTGGTGTAATAGAAACACCTGCATTTATGCCTGTTGGTACTTACGGTACTGTAAAAGGTATGACGCCAGATGAAGTAAAAGCCACTGGTGCGCAAATATGTTTAGGTAATACCTTTCATTTAATGCTTCGTCCAGGTACTGAAATCATTAAGCAACATGGTGATTTACACGACTTTATGAATTGGGATTTCCCAATTTTAACTGACTCAGGCGGTTTTCAAGTATTTAGCTTAGGCGCAATGCGTAAAATCACTGAAGAAGGCGTGTTATTTCAATCTCCAGTAAATGGTGATGAAATTATGATGTCGCCTGAAAAGTCGATGGAAGTACAGCGCGACTTAGGCTCAGACATCGTTATGATTTTTGACGAGTGTACGCCATATCCAGCAACTGAAAAAGAAGCTAAAGATTCTATGGAGTTATCTCTTCGTTGGGCTAAGCGCTCAAAAGAAGGGCATGGCGACAATCCATCTGCTTTGTTTGGTATTATTCAAGGTGGTATGTACCCAGAATTACGTGCACAATCGCAAGCAGGCTTAGAAGAAATTGGCTTTGATGGCTATGCATTAGGTGGTCTATCAGTAGGCGAGCCTAAAAACGAAATGATGAATATTCTTGATCATTGTGCGTTTAAAATGCCAGAAGACAAACCACGCTACCTTATGGGTGTAGGCAAGCCAGAGGATTTAGTTGAGTCTGTTCGCCGTGGTATTGATATGTTTGACTGTGTTATGCCAACACGTAATGCGCGTAACGGCCATTTATTCATTACCACGGGTGTAGTAAAAATACGTAACGCAGTACATAAAACAGACACACGGCCACTTGACCCTGAGTGTGATTGTCATACGTGTGGAAACTATTCACGAGCTTATTTGCATCACCTTGATAAATGTAACGAAATTTTAGGTGCGCGACTAAACACAATTCATAACTTACGTTACTATCAACGTGTTATGGAAGGTTTACGTAATGCAATTAGCGAAGGTAAATTAGAAGAATTTGTACAAGATTTTTATGCTCGCCGAGGCCAAGACGTGCCAGAGCTAGTAGATATAAAAAATTAAACTTTAAAATTAAAGAGGAAGTATCATGAGTTTATTTATTTCAAATGCACACGCAGCAGCTGGTCAACCTGCGGCAAGCGGTGGTTGGGAAATGCTAATAATGTTAGCTATTTTCGGTTTGGTTTTTTACTTTTTAATCTACCGCCCGCAAGCTAAGCGCGTTAAAGAGCACAAAAGCTTAATGAGTATGATGGCTAAAGGCGATGAAGTACTTACCCAAGGCGGTTTAGTGGGTAAAATTGTGAAGATTTCTGAAGAGAAAGATTTCATCGTTATCTCTTTAAACGAGCAGGCAGAAGTAACAGTACAAAAATCTGCAGTATCTGCAGTATTGCCAAAAGGCACAATGAAGTCGCTATAAAAATAATAAGGACGACCCCGTGTTAAACAAGTTTCCAGTTTGGAAGTATTTACTTGTTTTAGCTGTGGTAGCCATTGGCCTTTTATATGCCTCTCCAAACTTGTATGGTCGCGATCCGGCTATACAAGTTTCAGGTGCTAAAGGCGCTGATGTCGATCTCAGTGTTGTAGACAAAGTAAACGCAATCCTTGAAAAAAATAATGTAACCGCTAAATCGACAATACTTGAAGATGGACAAATTTTAGTTCGTTTAAAAAATGTTGAAGAACAGCTTAAAGCGCATGACTTACTGCGTGATTCGCTTAACGACGATTATATTTCTGCCATTAATATGGCACCAGCTCAACCAGCTTGGTTAAAAGCGGTTGGTGGCAACCCTATGAAGCTAGGTCTTGATTTAAGTGGTGGCGTACATTTCACCATGGAAATCGACATGGCAACAGCGGTTGATAACCAGCTTGAGCAAATGGAACAAGATTTTCGTAGCGACCTGCGCGAAGAAAAACTACGTTACCGTAGTGTTCGCCGCGTAGCAGGCTCCGATCGTATGCGTGTAGAAATGCGTACTGAAGAAGACAAAAATGCAGCAGAGAGCTTCTTAGAAACTCGCTACCCGCTAAATGTCTACATTGATGACAGCAGTAACGATAAAGCATTTTTTGCGACAATGAGTGAACAAAAACTCAAAGAAATTCGTGACTACGCTATCAAGCAAAATGAAACGATTATTCGTAACCGTATCAACCAAATTGGTGTTGCAGAACCTAACGTACAACGCCAAGGCGCTGAGCGTATTATTGTTCAACTACCTGGTATTCAAGACACAGCACGCGCTAAAGAAATTTTAGGCGCAACAGCAACACTTGAATTTCGTGAAGTAGACGAAAACGCTGATATTAGCGCTGCTGCTCAAGGTCGTATCCCTGCGGGTACTGAAATGATCATGAGCCGCGACGGTTACCCTGTTGTACTTAAAAAGCGTATTATTCTAGAAGGCAGCCATATAACTGGCGCGCAATCTGGCGCTGATGAATACCAACGCCCGCAAGTGAGTATTACGCTAGATAGCAAAGGTGGGGCAAAAATGAATGCCTTTACCAAACGTGCTATTGGTAAGCGTATGGCAACGGTATTTATTGAGTACAAGCCATCAGGTAAAAAAGATGCAGACGGTAAAGCGCTTCCGCCTATTAAGGTTGAAGAAGTTATTAACGTAGCAACAATTCAAGCACGTCTTGATCGCTCGTTCCGTATTACAGGTATCGATAACCCAGCTGAAGCACATAACTTAAGTTTGCTACTTCGTGCAGGTGCGCTTGTAGCACCAATTCAAATTGTTGAAGAGCGCACTGTAGGTCCAAGTTTAGGTCAAGAAAATATTGAAGCGGGTATGACTGCGGTTGCACTTGGTTTTGCGTTTGTACTTGTGTTTATGCTTGTGTACTACAAAGGCTTTGGTATGGTTGCAAACCTTGCGCTTGCGGCTAACTTAGTACTGATTGTTGGTGTTATGTCTTTAATTCCAGGCGCGACACTTACGCTACCTGGTATTGCAGGTATTGTATTAACCGTAGGTATGGCAGTTGATGCTAACGTACTTATTTTTGAACGTATTCGTGAAGAGCTGGCCGATGGCCGCAGCCCTCAACAAGCGATTCATTTCGGTTACGATAGCGCATTTAGCACTATATTTGATGCTAACATCACCACGTTAATCGCTGCCATTATACTGTTTGCAGTAGGCACAGGTCCGATTGCGGGCTTTGCAGTGACACTTGCGATTGGTATTTTAACTTCAATGTTTACAGCCATTGTTGGTACCCGTGCGGTAATCAACTTATTTGTTGGTGGTAAACGTATTGATAAACTTTCGATTTAAGGAGCTGACATGCAAATTTTAAGTTTGGGTAGTAGAACCCTTCGTTTCATGTCTCTTCGTAAAGTGGCTATGGGTTTTTCGACGTTATTAATTTTAGCGTCGTTTGCATCAGTTTTTGTTAAAGGTCTAAATTTTGGTTTAGATTTTACCGGCGGTACTGCGGTAGAAGTTGGTTTTTCACAGCCAGCAGACCTTAAAAAAGTACGTGCTGCGCTAGCTGATAATGGTTTTGCTGATGCATCAGTACAACTATTTGGTTCAAGCCAAGAGATTTTAGTTCGTTTAGCACCGCGCGGTAGTGATGTTAAAGCTGAAGTAATTGGTAACCAAGTAATCGATGCGCTTAAAAAAGCTGATGACAGCGTAGTAATGCGCCGTATTGAGTTTGTGGGCCCAAGTGTAGGTGAAGACTTAAAAGAGCAGGGTGGCCTTGCCATGTTAACTGCACTTATTTGTATCTTAATCTACGTTGCATTTCGTTTTGAATGGCGCTTTGCTGTGGGTGCGGTAGGTGCACTACTACACGATGTTATTATTACTGTGGGTTTATTTTCGATATTAGGTTTAGAGTTTGATTTAACTATATTAGCGGCAATTCTTGCGGTAATAGGTTATTCACTTAACGATACGATTGTTGTATCTGACCGTATTCGTGAAAATTTCCGTAAAGTGCGCATTGACGATACAGTAGAAATTATTGATATTTCACTTACGCAAACACTTAACCGTACACTTGTAACCTCAATCACGACTATTTTAGTATTGATTGCTTTGTTTGCATGGGGCGGACAAACCATTCATGGCTTTGCAACTGCATTGCTGTTTGGTGTGTTTATTGGTACTTATTCTTCGATTTATGTTGCGAGTTCTGTTGCTATAGCAATGGGCGTAAGCAAAGAAGACTTAATACCAGAAGTAATTGAAAAAGAAGGTGCAGACCTAGACGCAATGCCGTAGTAGAGTCTCATTAAATAAAAACCGCTCCTATGAGCGGTTTTTTTATACCTGCA
>NZ_WTKW01000139.1:0-10403 GCF_011378745.1 Pseudoalteromonas sp. Z1A6 | reverse complement strand
ATTTATAGATTACTTTATAAATTACTTTATAGATTGTTATGTCATTTTTGTTAAAAATATTACTAATAACTACATGATAGTATTAATTAAAAGTAAATTAGCCTCCCTTTTAAACATGTTGCTCATCCTCGGTTCGTAAATACGACTTAAGTCTAGATTGTGTAGTACGAAGTTAGGATTAGAATAATGTCAAATTTAGAGAGGAGCTCAGTATGCACTTGGAACGTATTCGCAATAGTAACCTGCACGACAAGGTGATGCCGGCAGAACAAGCAAGCCAATTTATTAAAGATGGAATGACTGTAGGGATGAGTGGTTTCACTCGCGCCGGAGAAGCTAAAGCAGTACCCAGAGCATTAATTGAGCAAGTCAAAAAAAATCCAATCAAAATAAATTTAATGACGGGTGCGTCATTAGGTAATGATCTCGACAAGCTATTAACAGAAGCGGGCATTTTAGCGCGTCGTATGCCTTTTCAAGTAGACAGCACTTTACGTAAAGCGATTAATAACGGTGAAGTAATGTTTATTGATCAGCATTTATCTGAAACAGTTGAGCATTTACGTAACCATCAATTAACCATGCCTGATGTGGCTGTTATTGAAGCCGTTGCCATTACCGAAAAAGGGCATATTGTGCCGACTACATCGGTTGGTAATTCAGCGAGTTTTGCTATTTTTGCCAAAGAAGTCATTGTTGAAATTAATATGCTGCATAACCCGAATCTTGAAGGTTTGCATGACATATATATTCCTTCGTATCGTCCTACTCGTCAACCAATGCCGTTAGTTAAAGTAGATGATAGAATTGGCAGCACTGCAATTCCTATCGATCCTGCAAAAATTGTTGGTATTGTTTTTACTAACCAAAGCGACTCGTTTTCTACCGTTACCGACCCTGATGAAGACACCGCCGCTATTGCGCGCCATTTAGTTAACTTTTTTAAAGAAGAAGTGGCTCAAAATAAATTGCCAGCTAATTTAGGACCGCTACAAGCAGGCATTGGTAACATTGCAAATGCTGTGATGATGGGACTACTCGATTCTGACTTTAAAGACCTAACAATGTACTCTGAAGTACTACAAGATTCGACGTTTGACCTAATTGATGCAGGTAAGCTTAGTTTTGCATCGGGCAGCTCAATTGTTTTATCGGAGCGTTGTAATGCGCAAGTATTTAATAATTTAGAACAATACAAAGACAAGCTAGTGTTACGCCCTCAAGAAATTTCTAACCATCCTGAAATAGTGCGCCGTTTGGGAATTATTGCAATAAACACCGCGCTTGAGTTTGATATGTATGGCAACGTAAATTCAACACATGTTTGTGGCACACGAATGATGAATGGTATTGGTGGCTCTGGTGATTTTGCTCGTAATGCTCATTTAGCAATATTTGTGACTAAATCGATTGCTAAAAATGGCGCTATTTCAAGCGTAGTGCCTATGGCCAGTCATGTTGATCATAACGAACACGATGTTGATATTTTAGTAACCGAGCAAGGCTTAGCTGATTTACGCGGTTTAGCGCCGCGTGAGCGAGCGATACAAGTCATTAAGCACTGCGTGCACCCAGATTACCGTGACGATATGTTAGATTACTACAATCGCGCTTGTGAGCGTGGTGGGCACACCCCTCATTTACTTGAAGAAGCGTTTAGCTGGCATATTCGTCTTGAACAACAAGGCAGCATGAAAAAAGTATCTGCAGCAGATGCTCAAGTGCAACTGTCTGCATAAGCATTTTGGTTTATTAAAATTGAATTAGTTAGTTTTATACTTACTTTTGAACCGCACTAGTGTCAGCTCAATCAGCTTTGATTAGTGCGGTTTGATATAAACTGTAAGTCCAAAATAATTTTATACCTACTCTTTGTATACCTTTCCCAACCACCTTTTATTATTTTATTCACTTAGGTTTAAGTGCTATTACCGTTATTAAGTGTGTAATGTGCTTATTAAAAATATAGGCACTAAATGGCGTTTGACAGAGGATTAGAAGAGCGACCTTACAGTAAAACCAGTTAAGGGCTTGGTTTATATTTTGCCTGAAGGTTTTGAGTCTGATTCTGATTTAGCATATTGGGTAAATACGTGCGTTAACTTTGTAGAGTCTTTGCCGCCCAAACCTTTTAAAAAACGACCCGCACTTAAGTAAATTAGCGAAGTATCACCTTAATTAAAATAAGCACTGCAATCAAATTACTGGCGCTATGAGCATGAATGCTACATAATTGAGCGACTGCTCACTTATGCGCTTTTTACTTAAGTATGATTCATACTATTTTAAAGACGCTTTGAACACTAGTTTGTAAAGCTGTTTATTAGCACAGCTTTAAATTTTTTAGTAAATAAAAGAGAGAATGTAATGATTAAAGTAAGCGTATTATACCCAAATAATGAAAGTGCTACTTTCGATATGGACTACTACTGTAAAACACATTTACCCCTAGTTGCAGAGTTAGTTGGTAAAGCGCTTATATCAAGTAGTGCAGATGCAGGTTTAGCAGGTGGCGCACCGGGCGAAGCGCCAACTTATATTGCTATGGGGCATTTAGTGTTTGAATCGGTAGAATCTTTTCAGCAAGCCTTTGCACCTCATCAAGAGGCAATAGCCGCTGATTTAGTTAACTTTACTAACGTGTCTCCAGTAATTCAAATTAGCAATATTGCTGGGTAAATTACACGCTAAAACTAATTTAAGAACTACTTAATAACCCCTACCGCATTTAGTGCAGTAGGGGTTTTATTTTAACTGCAATAAAAGGGCTAGCGCTCTGTTTTAAGTAATATTAGTTCTAATATTTAGATGTATTAAACCCGCCCTTGTGTTGATTATGAAAATGATAAAAGTTATCATTTAGGTTATTGGCTATCTACACTTCTCCCAGGAATTATCATGTTTAACCCTAATTATTTGGCATTAAGTATTGCTGCGTCTTTATCTGTTTTTTCTAATATAGCTTTTTCACAACAAAACGACGACATTGAAACTATTGAAGTAACTGGCCGTGCCCAGCAATTTTACCTAGAAACCGAAAGTAAAATTGGGACTAAAACTAATTTAGATCTTATTAAGCTTCCGCAATCTGCGCAGGTATTAACCGAGCAACTTATTATTGACCAAGCAGCGCGTGACATTACCGATTTGTACCGATCTATTGCGGGAGTGAGCGAATATAGCTACTCAGGCGTAACTTTTCGTGGTTTTAGAGATGACGCAAATGTATTTTACGATGGTGTGCGTGGCGACCCATATTCGGGCTTTGGTGTACCGCAGTTATTTAATGTAGAACGTGTTGAAGTATTAAAAGGGCCTGCCTCTGCTTTGTATGGCGGTGGCGAACCTGGTGGGATGATTAATTACGTAACTAAAAAGCCAAGCTACACACAAAAACGCGAATTAAAGCTTACTTTGGGTAATTACAACACCCGTGGTGCATCACTCGATATGACGGGTGGTTTAAACGATACAATGGCTTATAGATTGGGTGGTTATTATGAAGAGCAAGACAGCTATCGTAACAATGCAGACTCAGCTAATACCGAGCTAACAGGCGGATTGTTATTTGATTTAAGTGATTCAACAACCTTAACCACAAGTGTTGACTACATAAAACAAGACCTGGGCGGTAACCGCTTACGGGGCGTACCGGTAGATGACAACGGCAACTTTTTAGTTGACCCAAGTTATAACGCTAATGAAGCGGTTGATTATCAAAATATGGAAGCTTTGGTGCTTCAAGCAGAACTTAGCCATTATTTTAATGATGATTTTTCTTTAAGTACTACGTTTCGCTACATGGATAACGAGCGAGACCAAGCCTACCATGAGTCGCAAAGCTGGGTAGATGTAAATGGTGATGGCGAAGCAAACATTGATGACGAAACCATCAAACGAGAATACCGTAAGCAATTTCGTGCCAATAAAGAAGCAAGCTTAACCACCGACTTTGTTTATAACTTTGGACAAGGACAATTAACCCATCAGTTTTTATTTGGTGGTGATTACCACACCGTTGATACCGAATATGACTACTTACGTGCCCGATATGAGGCCGATGGCGTCGCTAATTTAAATATTTTTAATTTAAACTACGGTGAAACCGACCCAAGCACTTATAACCTTACCGACATGAACCGCGATGGCGTTGATACCGACCGATTTGGTGTGTATGCACAAGACGTAATTAGCGTAGGCGAGCAGTGGACAATTATTGCAGGTTTGCGCTATGACCATTTTAAAGAGTTTAATCAAGAAACTGGTTTTAGTTACTCAGATAACGACATAACGCCGCGCGTTGCTGTTACTTATCAGCCAGTAGAAAACACATCGGTATATATTAACTACTCAGAGAGCTTTAACCCTACATCGTCAGCCGACCAAGAAGATGTAGAGGGCGAAGGTAATTTAGAACCAGAAACCGGCAAGCAAACCGAACTGGGTATGAAAAACCAATGGCTTGACGGCAAAATAATGAGCACCTTTGCAATTTACCAAATTAATAAAGAAAACGTGGTAATGAGCAACCCTGACGATACTGGCGCGGGGGATGGCATTGCTGCACTTTTAAATATAGGTGAAGTAGAAAGCCGAGGATTTGAAACAACTTTAGTTGGCGATTTGTCGCAGCACTGGACCGTAACGGCTAACTACGCGTACAACGATACGCAAGTGGTAGACGGCGTAACGGGTGATACGCTTTCAAATACATTTGGAGATGGTTCGCGCTTTGCTAATGCACCACGCCACCAGGCAGGTTTATGGACTCGCTACGCACTGGATTCGATTGATTCATCAATTGCCTTTGGTGCAAATTACGTAAGTGAGCAACTTAGTACAAGTGGTCAAAAAGTAAAACCATTTACCGTATTTGATATGAGCTGGACGAGTCGCTTTGATAACGTGTTATTGAGTGTAAATATTAATAATCTGTTTGATAAAGAATATGCTGTAAGTGGGTTTAGTGAGCGGAACGGCCACTTTCCTGGCAGCCCTCGTGAAATTATTGGGCAAATAACTTACAAGTTTTAATACTTATTAGCGCGAGAGTTACTCGCGCTTTTTTTAAGTGTTGCCTTGCACCTTTTTATCACTATTAAATTTAGCTGCTTCTTGAGTCGTGTTAATAGCCGTAATAGGGAAGGGGATTACAATACCTTCTTTTTTATAGCGTTTATGCAGGGCTTTTATAAAAGCAGATTTAACCCAAAAGCGATTAAAGTATTCTTTTGCGCGCAGCATAACCGTAAAGTTAATACTTGATCTGTCAAAGGTATGAAAAACCACAAAGGTATTGTAATCATCAACACCCCATTCGTGTGAAATAAGTATTTCACGAGCCACTTCAAGTGTTACTTGCTCAACAAATTCTAAATCTGAATCGTAATGCACGCTTATATCAACAGGCACGCTTAGCTCTTTTTCAGGGTAAAAGTAATTAATAATACGCGACTTAGATAATTGGCTATTAGGTATAATAATCATATTGTTGGGTAGCATTTTAACCCATGTAGATCGCCAGCCTATATGATCAACAAAGCCTTGCTCCTTAGATTCAAGCTCAATAAAATCACCCACCCTTATAGGTTTATCTATTACTAGCTGCACGCCAGAAAAAAAGTTTTCGAGGGTAGGTTGCAAAGCAAGGGCAACAGCCAGTGATGTAATTCCTAACGAGGCAATAATAGGCGTAATAGAAATACCTAACGTGCCCATTAACACCAGTAATCCTACTGACGATAATGTAACGCGTATCACGCCTTTAATTATGCTTTTGGAATTAAAAACCACGGCAGATTGTTCGCCATAGTAATTAATAGTGCCAATAATAAAGCGGTCTAAAAACATAATAAGTGCAAGCAGCGCTAATACAATATTAATGCTATTAAAAGGGATCTGTTGAGAAATAGAAGTACTAATAATGAAGGTGTCGTGCTCTAAAATGGTGAGTAGCACAATAATTGTGCACAGTGTTAGCGGCTTAGATATTGACTCTATTAGTAAAGTATCGAATATAAATTTGGTTTTTGAAGTCCATTTTTTTAGCCAGTACATTACAAAAAAACGAATTAAAAACAGTAGTATAGCTATAAGTAAAAGGGAGGACGCTGCGCTTAACCAAGGTGCGCTGTTAGAAAATTCCAGCGCTTTATTTAGCATAACTTAAACCTGTTCAATATAGTTTTATATATATTGCAGCAAGTTATGTACCTTTGTTTGGGTAAAGTAGCTGCCGAGTTTAGTCGGCAGCAAATATTATACTTTTTTGGCTAACCACATACCGCCTAGCACGGCTGCAAAAAACAATAAAAACTCCATTTTAAGAGATACCAATTGAACCAAGCCCGGGCCTGGGCATATGCCACTTAAACCCCATCCTAAACCAAAAAGTACTGAGCCAATAATTAAGCGCGAATCAACTTTTTTTAAATCACTTAAATTAAATGTGCCTGAAATAAGTGGCTTCTCTTTTTTTGCAACCCATAACCATGTAAGCATCATTATTAGCATGGCAACAGCCATCACTATAATTAAGCTTGCGTCCCATTGGTTCCCGTAGGTAAGAAAGTTAATCACTTTAGCGGGGTTTGTCATCCCGCTAATAATAAGTCCTAAGCCAAATATAAAGCCTATAACAACCATCATAATTGCTTTCATTATTTATCCTACAAGGTTTGCTGTAATGAAGGCGACAAGCATAAATGTGCATGTTGCAACCCAAGAGCGAGTAGAAAAGCGCGACATGCCGCACACACCATGGCCACTTGTGCACCCATTAGCTAAAGTTGTACCAGCGCCAACTAAAAGCCCCGCAACAATAATAAGCCAAGGCGGCAACTGTAATTCGCCTTCTAATAAAGAAGGAGCAAATACTCTTACAGCTACACCTGCCAACAACAATCCTAAAATAAAGTATAACTGCCAACGCGAGCCCGAATTTGCTTTAGCAAATACAGACTTAACAATGCCCGATATGCCTGCAATTTTTCCGTATAAAACCAGTAATAACGTACACGCTATACCAATTAATGCACCGCCTATTGCAGCCGATACGGGGGTGAATTCTGTTACCATTTTTTAAATTTCCCAAACAATAGAAACACCTAAACCGGTTTGTTTCATTTCGATTGATAGTTGTTGATTTGGCGCTAAGTAGTTAGCGCCCGTTACTTTTTTAGCTGGCGAATAAAAAGCCATAGCGTTTAATTGTACCTTGTTGGTAAAAGAATGGCTAAAGCCCGTTGTAAAATGCCACTCTTGAACGCCCGGCGCTAAAATATTTAATATAACTTGCGACGAAGGAATAGGTTGCTCGGTGTAAGACACCCCAAAACGAATTTTTTGTTGCGATGTACGCTGCCACTGATAGCCAAGCTTATAAATAGTCATATCGTTCCAGCCAAATCCAGCGCCGGCGTTAGCTCCTAAAGGCGCTGACATCAAGTTATCGACTGGGTTTGAAATACTTTTTACTTCGCTGTAATTTATTTTTTGCCAATCAAATACCACCTGATTACTAGGTGTAAGTTTATAAGCTGCACCAATTTGAAACGAACTTGGCAGATCAAATCCGCCTTGCTCTGCAAACAAACCTTTATAGCTATCAAACTCTTGCATAGACACTGATGAGCGGTAACTTGCCCCCCAGCTTAATGACGAATTTATATCTTGGCTAATACCTAGTTGAATGCCTAGGCCTGTGCTTGTATCGGTGCCATTATTTGTAAGCGCTTCTGGTGATTGCGAAAAAGGAGCAAAGTTTTCAAGCCCTTGTGCTTCAAACTGCTGCACCACGTAAATAGGGGATACACCAAGGCGTGTTTGTTCATTCAACTCATAGCTTACTGTTGGGCTAATAAAGAGTTGTTTTAAATCAACGCCCGTCGTACCACCATAAAAGGTTCCTTCAGGAGCAGACTCTGCGCCGTACTCAGAATTCATACCGCCATTGCCATACACTAATAAGCCAATATTTACTTTTTCATTTAATTGGTGGCCAATAGCAAATTCTGGAATGGCGAATACGGAGTTGTCGCTTTTCTGTGTTTTTGCCTCAAGATAAAAAGCGTCAGGGTAAAAAGTATCTACTTTCGATGCAGTGTATTTTCGCTCAGGTGAAAAAAGCTCTAAGCCCAGAGATATCTGTGTTCCGTTTGGCAAAAAAGTAGCAGGATTATTAGCGCCAGACATTAACTCTTCTGAAAGTGCTACACCTGCGCCAGCCATGCCTTTGTGGGTCATGCCATAGCCGTGAGTAAAATAACCATTAGTAGCAAATGCACTGAACGAACCTAATGCACACGTTAAAGCTAAGCCTGATATTAACTGTTTTTTCATTTTAGTAGACACATAAAGTTGGAATGGGCGGACAATAGCTAATTATTGATATTCTAAAAAGGAATATAAATAGATTAGTTATAATAAAAGGTAATAGAGCAATGGCTATAAATTAAAATAAATGAACAAAGATTGCTATTTAACCTTTAGGTTATTTATACAGGGAGTCCATATAAGACCCTAGATAACGCTGCTTTATGCAAAGGCAAAGCGGCGACTAGGGTCTGTTGATCTTTCAAGGTTGAATTTGCAGCAGTCTGTTTGGTATTTAGGCAAGGCAGAGCCTATGTAGTGTGGTTATTCCCCATAAATGGGCGATAACGTAGCATTAATGCCAAACAGGCGCTGCCCAAAGGGTTCTTCCTAGGGGCTATTTACTCTTTGTTGCTCGGTTTTTACTTAGCCCACTAGGTTACAAACCTCGCGCCGCGATTAAATAGCCCCTAGTTTGAACAAATTTCAATCCGCAAAGAGCAACAGACCCTAGTATCACCGCTTTTAAAAAATCACATAGATTCGAGCGTTTTACCGCGCGTTTCTTTAATATATTTAACAACAAAAAAGATGCTTATAAGTGCTGATAACGCATAAAAGCCATAAGCACCGGCAAGGCCTATATTGGCAAGCATAATAGGGAAGGTCATGGTGATTGCAAAGTTAGCAATCCACTGGGCACTGGCAGCAACGGCAAGCGCTGCACCACGAATACGGTTATTAAACATTTCGCCTAATAACACCCATACAATTGGGCCCCAACTTAAGCCAAAAAATACCACAAATAAGTTAGCCATAATAAGTGCAAACGTACCCATGTTATCGCTAAGGGCAAGTTTGCCTGCTTCATCAAGGCCTGCGCTGCCAAATATATAAGTAAGCGCGCTTAAGCTAATAAACATACCAATACTGCCTACAAGCAGCAGTGGTTTACGGCCAACTTTGTCAACTAACGCAATGGCAATAAAGGTCGATACAATATTAGTAGTGCCCGCTAATACATTTATAAATAACGATTGCGACTCATCAAACCCAGCGGCTTGCCAAAGCTCAGAGCCGTAATAAAACACTACGTTAATACCTACAAATTGCTGAAATACACTCAGCGCCACACCTACCCAAACAATTGGGTGTACTTTTTTACTGCCATCAATAAATAAATCGCGAATACTTGGTTTTGTATCGCTATGCAAGGAGCGTTTAACATCGCTTATTTGCTTATCTGCATTGTCGTTTGATATTTTACTAAATACCGCTTTGGCATCGTTTACTTTACCTTGCGCCACTAAATAACGAGGTGACTCCGGTATAAATAAAACACCCACTAAAAACAACACAGCAGGCACAAGCTCAGCCCAAAACATCCAGCGCCAAGCGGCTATATCAAGCATTAAAATATTTTGCGCGCTGCCAGCTGCATCAGCAATTAAATAGTTACTTAAAAATGCCGCAAACAAACCCAGTACAATAGCGAGTTGTTGTAATGTCGCCAAACGACCACGTAGTGCGGGTGGCGCAACTTCTGCAATGTACGCCGGCGCTAATACCGATGCAGCACCAATACCTAAACCACCAAATAAACGATAAAAAATAAACTCTGCAGAGCTTTCGCTAATGCCTGAGCCAAACGCACTAATGGCAAAAATAATAGCGGTGATGATCATAATTGCACGGCGGCCAAACTTATCAGCCAGCGGCCCCGCAGCAAGTGCACCTAAGGCACAGCCAAGTAACACAGACGCTACGTTAAAGCCCGTAGCCACACTGCTTGAATTAAATGCATTACCGAGTGCCGACACTGTGCCGTTAATAACGCCCGAATCAAAACCAAATAAAAAGCCACCAATAGCAGCCACTGCAGAGATAAATATAACGTAAAAAAGAGAGGTGTTTTCAACTGTGTTGGCTGAGTGGGAAGGCGGTGTATGCGTTGTCATTATATGCCCTGAAAGTTAAATTAAATTTAAGGGAGCATAATATCGTAAAGCGCTATGGCTGAATACGTTTGTGCAGGTATAAAGAGTTTAGCGGGTATAAATTAAGCCGTTTTTAAAGGTTTTAATTTGAAG